>DAOPLW010000009.1:0-14442 GCA_035391945.1 Oscillospiraceae bacterium
GGTCATCCTCTATTCCGGCGGGACCACCGGAAAGACCAAGGGCATCGTCCTGACGAATCTCAATTTCAACGCGCTCGCGCAGCAGATCATCGCTACGAACCCCATGTACAGGCCCGGGGACCGGATGCTCTCGGCAATGCCGCTTTTCCACGGCTTCGGGCTGGGGGTCTGCATCCACGCGATCCTCAGCCAGGGGGGACGCTGCATCCTGGTGCCGCGATTTACCGCGCAGAGCTACGCGAAGCTCATTACCAAATACAGATGCAATTTCATTGCGGGCGTCCCCACGCTCTACGAGGCGCTCCTGCGCCTGCCGTCCATGGACAGGGCGGACCTCTCCTCGCTCAAGGGGGTCTTTTCCGGCGGCGACTCGCTGTCGGTGGAGCTCAAAAAGAAATTCGATCAGTTTCTTTATGACCACGGGGCCGTGGTGCAGATCCGCGAGGGGTACGGGACCACGGAGTGCGTCACCGCTTCCTGTCTGACGCCGCCCTGCCTTGCCAAGGAGGGCAGCATCGGCATCCCGTTCCCGGACACCTATTATAAAATTGTAAAGCCGGACGCGGACGAAGAGGTGCCCTACGGAGAGGAGGGCGAGATTCTCATCGCCGGGCCGACGGTCATGCAGGGGTACCTGAATCATCCTGAAGAGATGGCAAGAACGCTCCGAAAGCATGCGGACGGGCTGACGTGGGTCTATACGGGGGACCTCGGCGCCATGGACGCCGAAGGCTTCCTCTATTTCCGCGGCCGCAGAAAGCGCATGATCGTCTCCTCCGGCTACAACGTCTATCCCGCGCAGGTTGAAAACATTCTCGACGCGCATGAGCTGGTGCAGATGAGCTGCGTCATCGGCGTGCCGGATGCATACAGGATGCAGCGGGTAAAGGCGTTCGTCATGCTCAAGCCCGGTGTCCCCGCCGGGGACGAGACAAAGAAGACGCTTCTGGCCTATTGCCGGAAGCATATCGCAAAATATGCCATGCCCTCCGACATCGAGTTTCGCGAAACGCTCCCGACGACGCTCGTGGGAAAGGTGGCCTACCGCAGGCTGGAGGAGGAAGAACAGAGAAAATAGAGCGGGAGGGCCCGCTCCGCGCCCCGGCCGGCGCCCGTGTTCTTTCCGCCCCGCTCCCGCTTGGGACTGCCGGCCGGAGAGTTTGGATAAATAGATATTGAGGAAGAAAACCGTTGGGGGCGTCTCTTGCGGTTCATGGAGCATTTGTGAAGTATCCCGCGCCGTTTTGGGACACAACGAACAGGACCGCGCCCCATATGGGGCGCGGTCCTGTTCGTTGTGTCCTTGCGGAACACGATTGGGGAGAAGAGGGGGGGGTCTTTCAGCGGAACCGCGGAGGGAGAGCCGCGGCCCCGCAGGGGGGGCTTTTTAAGAGGCCGGGATGTTGAAAATGCACGCGGTGCCGCCCGGCTTGTGTTTGAAGCACTGGTTGCAGGAGATGCAGCGGGGCTTGTAGGCGGGATCGGCAGCCCACTTGTTCACGAGATCCGGCTCGCAGAGAAGCGGACGGGAGAGGGCGAAGCCGCGGATGTTTGTTTCGCGGAGAAGCTTCTCCATGAGCGCCGTGCTCCGGTAGCCGCCGACGGAGACTACGTCCGCTTTGAGCTCTTCCGCCGCCTTTGCGGCGTATGCGCTGAAGTAGCCTTCCGGGGCCTCCGTACCGATGCGCCGGCGCGCGGGATTCCCGCCGCTCATCTCGATGAGGTCGATGCCGCGTTTGTCCAGCGCGCGGCAGACGGACAGGCAGTCCTCGAAAGTGCTGCCGCCGTCCGTGAAATCCTCGGCGTTGAGCTTGATCCAGACCGGATAGCCCGGCCCGGCCGCCGCGCGGATGGCGTCGTAGATTTCGAGGATCAGACGCATGCGGTTCTCGAGCGAGCCGCCGTACTCGTCCGTGCGGCGGTTGAAGAAAGGCGCGAGCCAGGCGTTGAGAAGGTATCCGTGCGCCCCGTGGAGCTCGACGGCGTCGAAACCGGCTTCTTTCGCGCGCCGCGCAGCCGCGCCGAAGGCGGCGACGAGCAGGCGGATATCATTCTTCGTCATCTCCTTGGGCACGACGTGGTAGACCGGATGCTCCACGGCCGAAGGACCACAGATGATGCCGCCGTCTCGGAACGAGTCGTTCGCGCCCGTCTGCACGAGCTGCGCGACGATTTTGGCGCCGGCGGCGTGGACGCGGCCCGTTATGGCGCGAATGGGGGCGATCTGGGCGTCCTCATAGAGGGCGAGCCGCCCTGGATAGCCGGTGTCGTCCTTCAGGACGGTCATCATCCCCGTGATGATGGTGCCGACGCCGCCGCGGGCAAGATCTTCGTAAAATGCGGCGAGCGCCTCCGTGGGATAGCCGTTCACATCCGCGCGGCGTTCCGCGGTCGCGGAGCGGAGAATGCGGTTTCGGACGTCAAGCCCACCCAGACGGGCCGGTTCAAAGAGCGTGCCCATACAAAAGAACCTCCTGGAATTTAGAATTTCAATAATTCCTGAAATATATTTTTACAATACCATCCATTAAGGCTCCTGTCAAGTTGACAACGCAAAAAATTTCCGTTAAAATACATTCATGGATATGATGAAAGCGATCAAAGCCCTCGCCAACGAGACGAGGGTCAATATGCTCCAGTGGCTGCGGAACCCGGAAGGGAACTTTCCGCCGCAGATCATCTCCATGAAGGAGATCGACTTTGCGGGCGGCATCTGCTGTTGTAACATCCAGCAGCGGTGCGGGCTCTCGATGTCGGCCACGTCGCAGTATCTCTCGGTCCTGGTCGACGCCGGCCTGGTGGAGACCAAGCGGGTCGGGCAGTGGACCTTTTTCCGCCGCAACGAGGAAAACATTCAGAAGCTCGCCGCGTGGATCGGGTAGGAGCTTTAGCGCTTCCATTTATCATGCATGAAACGGAGGACCGGCCCGAGGGCCGGTCCTCCGTGTTTGATTGATCCGAATTTTTGCGCGGGAGAGGACTATGCCGGGCACTGCCTTCCGGTGTGGTCGATGACGTAGTCGCCGGTGAGGATGATTTCCGAGATGGGGACGATGGAGTAGCCGTCCTGCAGAAGGGCTTCGATGATCCCGGGCAGAGCCTCCGGGGTGTGCAGAGCGGCGTTGTGGAAGAGAATGATGCTGCCGGGCGCCACGCGCTTTAGCACCCGCGCGCTGATGTCGTCTGCCGCCAGGTCCTTCCAGTCGAGGCTGTCGACGTCCCATTGAATAGGCTCCATGCCCATGGAGCGGACGGCGGAGATGACCTTGTCGTCGTATTCGCCGTAGGGCGGCCGCATAAGGGTGGGACAGACGCCGGTGATCTCCTTGATTTTCTCGTTGCACGTGCCGATGTCCTTCACGATTTCGTCCGCCGAGAGCTGGGTGAGGTGTGCGTGCGTATCCGAATGGTTCATGACTTCGTGCCCGGCGTCGGAGAGGGCCTTGACGGATTCCGGGTATTTTTCCACCCAGTCGCCGACCACGAAGAAAGTGGCTTTAATGTCGTATTTGGCAAGGATATCGATGAGCATCTGCGTGTCCTCGTTTCCCCAGGCGGCGTCGAAGGAGAGCGAGCAGACCTTGTAGTCGCGCTGGACGCAGTAGATGGGAAGCTGGCGGGTGGTGGCCGCCGCGCCCACGACGGCCGGGGTGCCCACGGCGGCGAAGATGGCGGCGGCGGCGAGCAGGCACACGAAAATCGCGACGTACCGCCGGCGGATGAGAACGATTCGGCGTTTCAAGAAGAAGACCTCCCCCGGATGGAATCAAGACATCCTATGCGCGGCGGGAGGGGTTCTATGCCCGCGGGGGGACCTTTTGTCCTGCTCGTCCTCTCCGGCGCCGCGCCGGTCTTATGGGGAGCGGCGTACCCGCGCGGGCGTCGTCGTTCCGGGTGGAGGAGGCGTACGGATGCGGGCGCGGCACGGTTGCAAAAAGCGCCTGCCCGGACAGGTTCTGTCCGGGCAGGCGAAAACCGCTGTGAGGCGTTACGCGGGATTTTTCGGGAAGCGGAGCGTCACGGCCGTACCGACGCCGGGCGTGCTCTGGAGCGAGAGCGCCGCGCCCAGATAGATGGCGCCGTGCTTGACGATCGAGAGCCCGAGCCCCGTGCCGCCTATCGCTTTCGACCGGCTGCGGTCGACCCGGAAGAACCGCTCGAACACGCGCTTCTGGTACTCCGCAGGGATGCCGATGCCCGTGTCGGCCACGGTGACCGTCGCCGCGTCCGGCGCGTCTTTGACCGTGAGCGTCACGCTGCCGCCGTCCCGGTTGTATTTGACCGCGTTTTCCAGAAGGTTGAAGAGCATGGTATCCAGGATGTGCGGCACGCTCACGAGGCCGGCGTCGTCGCCGGCGACCGTGACGGTGATGTGCCGCGCGGCCGCGGCGTCCTCCAGCCGCCCGGCGGCCGCCTGCGCGAGGCGCAGGACGGACACGGGCTCATACACGGCCTCCACGCGCCCCTCGTCGAGGCGCGAGAGCGCGATGATGTCCTCCACGAGATGAATGAGACGCGCGCACTCGTCGTAGATGAGGCCGGCGAAACGCTGGCAGTCCTGCGGCTTTGCGATGCCGCCGCGCATGATTTCGGCATAGCCGGAGATGGCCGTGAGCGGGGTCTTGAGCTCGTGGGAGACGCTCGCGGAAAATTCCCGGCGCATGCTCTCCGCGTTCGCGCTCTCGGTCACATCCAGGAGCAGCAGGATGCCGCCGGTGGCTCTGCCGTCCTCACGGGTCGGGTTCGCCATGAGCTGCAGGGTGCGCGCGCCGCGCGTGAGCCGGCCTTCGAAGTGCTCCGCTCGGGCGATTGCCTCCGCCGCGCGCGCGAGCGTCTCCTCGCGGGAGAGATTGCAAAGGTGCCGTCCCACGACGGCTTCCCGCGCCGCAGCGAACCAGTGCAGCGCGGCGTCGTTGGCAAGAAGGACCTTTCCCGCGGTGTTGATGACGATCAGGCCCTCGTTCATGTTTTCCGTGACGGAGGCGAATTCCGCCTCCCTGCGGGAAAGCTCCGTCATCTGCGTGCGGATCTGC
This sequence comes from Oscillospiraceae bacterium, assembly GCA_035391945.1. Taxonomy (GTDB): domain Bacteria; phylum Bacillota; class Clostridia; order Oscillospirales; family Oscillospiraceae; genus DAOPLW01. The sequence continues at coordinate 5,034 of DAOPLW010000009.1, forward strand.
CGGTTCTGGCGTTCGATTTTGGTGAGGAGCGGGGAGAGCTCGTCGTAGGCGTCGCCCTCGAAGGGACGCTCCGGATCAATGGCGTTGATGGGCGCCACGATACGCGCGGTCCGGTGCCGGGCCAGGAGCGCCGAGAGCGCCGCAGCGAGGATGCAGACCAGAAAGAGATAGGGGACGGAACCCGCCGCCGCGCGCCAGACGTTCTCCGTGACGCTTGCCACGCGCAGGATGTCTCCGCTTTTCAGGCGCACGGCGTAGTAGATCGTCTGGAGCCCGACGGTCTCCGATTTCCGGACGGCCTCCCCCGCGCCGGTCTTGAGTGCCTCCTGCACCTCCGAGCGGCCGAGGTGGTTTTCCATGACGGCCGGGTCCTCGGCGCTGTCGAAAACGACCGTGCCGTCCGGCGCGATGAGCGTCAGGCGCAGATCGTCCCGGATGGCGGCGGCGGCGGGAAGATAGTCCGTCCCCGTGCGGTCCGCGGCTGCGGCGAGAAGCAGTGCCTCCAGGCGGGTGTCCTTCCGGGCGGCGGCAAAACTCTGGGCGTAGAGAACGAGGGAAATGAGGAGGGTGACGAAGACAGCCGCGACCGTGGCGGAAAGCCAGAGGCTGCGGAAAATTTTGCGCCTCACCGCGGGACCTCCCCCATACGGTAGCCCACGCCGCGGACGGTCTCAATGAGCGCCGCCGCGTCCCCCAGCTTCTGCCGGAGGGAGCGGATGTGGACGTCGACCGTCCGGGTCTCGCCGCCGAAGCCGTAGCCCCAGATTTCCGAGAGGAGCCGGTCGCGGGTGAGGACCGCGCCGCCGCTGCGGATCAGGGTTTCCAGGAGATCGTACTCCCGGCGCGTGAGGGCGACCGCCACACCGTCCGCCTGGACGGTGTGGCGCAGGGTATCCATGGTGATCCTGCCGGCCTCCAGCGTCTCCGGCGGCGCGGACGGCCCGGTGCGGCGGAGCGCGGCGCGGACGCGCGAGAGGAGCTCCATCATGCCGAAGGGCTTGGTGATATAGTCGTCGGCGCCGGAGTCCAGCCCCGTGACTTTGTCGAACTCGCTGCCCCGGGCCGTGACGAGGATAACGGGCAGCGCGCGGGTTTCCGGCGCGGCGCGCAGACGCTTCAGGATGGAGACGCCGTCCTCGCCCGGCAGCATCACGTCCAGGAGGATAAGGTCCGGCAGGCGTTTCTGGAGCGCCTGGAAAAAGGATTCCCCCGAGACGAAGCCCTGCGCCTCGTAGCCGGTGTTTCGGAGTGTGTAGACCAGAAGCTCGCGGATGGCCGCGTCGTCCTCGACGCAGTAGACCAGCGCCCCGCTCACGCGTCGGGCTCCTTGTGCTCGCCGGTGATGGAGAAGACCACCCACTCGGCGATGTTGGTGGCGTGGTCGCCGATGCGCTCGAGGTATTTGGCGATCATGAGAAGGTCGATGACCCGGGCGCCCACGTCGGCGCTGTGGCGGAGCTCGACGATGAGCAGATGCCGGACGTCGGTGAAAAGAGCGTCGACCACGTCGTCCCGGGCAATGACCGCGCGGGAGAGCTCCAGGTCGCGCCGCACGAAGGCGTCGATGCTGTCGGTGACCATCTGGATGGAAGTGCGCGCCATATCCGCGAGCGGCAGCTCCTCCTCCGTGACGCGCAGGTTTCCCATCGTGATGATTTCGGCGATGTCGGCGGCCTGGTCGCCGATGCGCTCCATGTCGGTGATCATCTTCATGGCGGCGGAGATGAGGCGCAGATCGCGGGCCACGGGCTGCTGCTGGAGCAGGAGGCGAAGGCAGAGATCCTCGATGTCCCGCTCTTTGGCGTCGATATCGCGCTCGAGGCTCACCGCCTGCTGGCAGAGCTCCGCCCCGCCCTCCACAAGGGCTTTCGCGGCGGCGGCGATGGCGTTCTCGCAGAGGGCCCCCATGCGGATGAGCTCGGTGTTCAAAACTTCCAGCTGTGCGTCGAAACGGTTTCGCATCATCCGAACCTCCCTGTGATGTAATCCTCCGTACGGCGGTCGGAGGGCATGGCGAAGATTTGCTCCGTGTCGCCGAACTCGATCACCTCGCCGAGCAGGAAAAAGGCGGTCTTGTCGGAGATACGCGCGGCCTGCTGCATGTTGTGCGTGACGATAATAATAGTATACCGGGTTTTGAGCTCCGAGGCAAGGTCTTCGATTTTGGAGGTGGAGATGGGGTCGAGCGCGCTCGACCCCATCTCCACCTCCAAAATCGAAGACCTTGCCTCGGAGCTCAAAACCCGGTATACTATTATTATCGTCACGCACAACATGCAGCAGGCCGCGCGTATCTCCGACAAGACCGCCTTTTTCCTGCTCGGCGAGGTGATCGAGTTCGGCGACACGGAGCAAATCTTCGCCATGCCCTCCGACCGCCGTACGGAGGATTACATCACAGGGAGGTTCGGATGATGCGAAACCGTTTCGACGCACAGCTGGAAGTTTTGAACACCGAGCTCATCCGCATGGGGGCCCTCTGCGAGAACGCCATCGCCGCCGCCGCGAAAGCCCTTGTGGAGGGCGGGGCGGAGCTCTGCCAGCAGGCGGTGAGCCTCGAGCGCGATATCGACGCCAAAGAGCGGGACATCGAGGATCTCTGCCTTCGCCTCCTGCTCCAGCAGCAGCCCGTGGCCCGCGATCTGCGCCTCATCTCCGCCGCCATGAAGATGATCACCGACATGGAGCGCATCGGCGACCAGGCCGCCGACATCGCCGAAATCATCACGATGGGAAACCTGCGCGTCACGGAGGAGGAGCTGCCGCTCGCGGATATGGCGCGCACTTCCATCCAGATGGTCACCGACAGCATCGACGCCTTCGTGCGGCGCGACCTGGAGCTCTCCCGCGCGGTCATTGCCCGGGACGACGTGGTCGACGCTCTTTTCACCGACGTCCGGCATCTGCTCATCGTCGAGCTCCGCCACAGCGCCGACGTGGGCGCCCGGGTCATCGACCTTCTCATGATCGCCAAATACCTCGAGCGCATCGGCGACCACGCCACCAACATCGCCGAGTGGGTGGTCTTCTCCATCACCGGCGAGCACAAGGAGCCCGACGCGTGAGCGGGGCGCTGGTCTACTGCGTCGAGGACGACGCGGCCATCCGCGAGCTTCTGGTCTACACACTCCGAAACACCGGCTACGAGGCGCAGGGCTTCGTCTCGGGGGAATCCTTTTTCCAGGCGCTCCAGAAACGCCTGCCGGACCTTATCCTCCTGGACGTGATGCTGCCGGGCGAGGACGGCGTCTCCATCCTGAAGCGTCTGCGCGCCGCGCCGGAAACCCGCGCGCTGCCCGTTATCCTCGTCACGGCCCGGGGCAGCGAGTTCGACAAAGTCACGGGGCTGGACTCCGGCGCCGACGACTATATCACCAAGCCCTTCGGCATGATGGAGCTCCTCTCGCGCGTCCGCGCCGCGCTCCGCCGCACCGGGCCGTCCGCGCCGCCGGAGACGCTGGAGGCCGGCAGGATCACCATGGATACCCTGCGCCACACCGTCCAGGCGGACGGTGTGGCGGTCGCCCTCACGCGCCGGGAGTACGATCTCCTGGAAACCCTGATCCGCAGCGGCGGCGCGGTCCTCACCCGCGACCGGCTCCTCTCGGAAATCTGGGGCTACGGCTTCGGCGGCGAGACCCGGACGGTCGACGTCCACATCCGCTCCCTCCGGCAGAAGCTGGGGGACGCGGCGGCGCTCATTGAGACCGTCCGCGGCGTGGGCTACCGTATGGGGGAGGTCCCGCGGTGAGGCGCAAAATTTTCCGCAGCCTCTGGCTTTCCGCCACGGTCGCGGCTGTCTTCGTCACCCTCCTCATTTCCCTCGTTCTCTACGCCCAGAGTTTTGCCGCCGCCCGGAAGGACACCCGCCTGGAGGCACTGCTTCTCGCCGCAGCCGCGGACCGCACGGGGACGGACTATCTTCCCGCCGCCGCCGCCATCCGGGACGATCTGCGCCTGACGCTCATCGCGCCGGACGGCACGGTCGTTTTCGACAGCGCCGAGGACCCGGCCGTCATGGAAAACCACCTCGGCCGCTCGGAGGTGCAGGAGGCACTCAAGACCGGCGCGGGGGAGGCCGTCCGGAAATCGGAGACCGTCGGGCTCCAGACGATCTACTACGCCGTGCGCCTGAAAAGCGGAGACATCCTGCGCGTGGCAAGCGTCACGGAGAACGTCTGGCGCGCGGCGGCGGGTTCCGTCCCCTATCTCTTTCTGGTCTGCATCCTCGCTGCGGCGCTCTCGGCGCTCCTGGCCCGGCACCGGACCGCGCGTATCGTGGCGCCCATCAACGCCATTGATCCGGAGCGTCCCTTCGAGGGCGACGCCTACGACGAGCTCTCCCCGCTCCTCACCAAAATCGAACGCCAGAACCGGCAGATCCGCACGCAGATGACGGAGCTTTCCCGCAGGGAGGCGGAATTCGCCTCCGTCACGGAAAACATGAACGAGGGCCTGATCGTCATCAACACCGCGGGAAAGGTCCTTCTTGCCAACGACGCCGCGCTGCACTGGTTCGCTGCGGCGCGGGAAGCCGTCGTGGGACGGCACCTTTGCAATCTCTCCCGCGAGGAGACGCTCGCGCGCGCGGCGGAGGCAATCGCCCGAGCGGAGCACTTCGAAGGCCGGCTCACGCGCGGCGCGCGCACCCTGCAGCTCATGGCGAACCCGACCCGTGAGGACGGCAGAGCCACCGGCGGCATCCTGCTGCTCCTGGATGTGACCGAGAGCGCGAACGCGGAGAGCATGCGCCGGGAATTTTCCGCGAGCGTCTCCCACGAGCTCAAGACCCCGCTCACGGCCATCTCCGGCTATGCCGAAATCATGCGCGGCGGCATCGCAAAGCCGCAGGACTGCCAGCGTTTCGCCGGCCTCATCTACGACGAGTGCGCGCGTCTCATTCATCTCGTGGAGGACATCATCGCGCTCTCGCGCCTCGACGAGGGGCGCGTGGAGGCCGTGTATGAGCCCGTGTCCGTCCTGCGCCTCGCGCAGGCGGCCGCCGGGCGGCTGGAGGACGCCGCGGCCGCGCGGCACATCACCGTCACGGTCGCCGGCGACGACGCCGGCCTCGTGAGCGTGCCGCACATCCTGGATACCATGCTCTTCAACCTTCTGGAAAACGCGGTCAAATACAACCGGGACGGCGGCAGCGTGACGCTCACGGTCAAAGACGCGCCGGACGCGGCGACGGTCACCGTGGCCGACACGGGCATCGGCATCCCTGCGGAGTACCAGAAGCGCGTGTTCGAGCGGTTCTTCCGGGTCGACCGCAGCCGGTCGAAAGCGATAGGCGGCACGGGGCTCGGGCTCTCGATCGTCAAGCACGGCGCCATCTATCTGGGCGCGGCGCTCTCGCTCCAGAGCACGCCCGGCGTCGGTACGGCCGTGACGCTCCGCTTCCCGAAAAATCCCGCGTAACGCCTCACAGCGGTTTTCGCCTGCCCGGACAGAACCTGTCCGGGCAGGCGCTTTTTGCAACCGTGCCGCGCCCGCATCCGTACGCCTCCTCCACCCGGAACGACGACGCCCGCGCGGGTACGCCGCTCCCCATAAGACCGGCGCGGCGCCGGAGAGGACGAGCAGGACAAAAGGTCCCCCCGCGGGCATAGAACCCCTCCCGCCGCGCATAGGATGTCTTGATTCCATCCGGGGGAGGTCTTCTTCTTGAAACGCCGAATCGTTCTCATCCGCCGGCGGTACGTCGCGATTTTCGTGTGCCTGCTCGCCGCCGCCGCCATCTTCGCCGCCGTGGGCACCCCGGCCGTCGTGGGCGCGGCGGCCACCACCCGCCAGCTTCCCATCTACTGCGTCCAGCGCGACTACAAGGTCTGCTCGCTCTCCTTCGACGCCGCCTGGGGAAACGAGGACACGCAGATGCTCATCGATATCCTTGCCAAATACGACATTAAAGCCACTTTCTTCGTGGTCGGCGACTGGGTGGAAAAATACCCGGAATCCGTCAAGGCCCTCTCCGACGCCGGGCACGAAGTCATGAACCATTCGGATACGCACGCACACCTCACCCAGCTCTCGGCGGACGAAATCGTGAAGGACATCGGCACGTGCAACGAGAAAATCAAGGAGATCACCGGCGTCTGTCCCACCCTTATGCGGCCGCCCTACGGCGAATACGACGACAAGGTCATCTCCGCCGTCCGCTCCATGGGCATGGAGCCTATTCAATGGGACGTCGACAGCCTCGACTGGAAGGACCTGGCGGCAGACGACATCAGCGCGCGGGTGCTAAAGCGCGTGGCGCCCGGCAGCATCATTCTCTTCCACAACGCCGCTCTGCACACCCCGGAGGCTCTGCCCGGGATCATCGAAGCCCTTCTGCAGGACGGCTACTCCATCGTCCCCATCTCGGAAATCATCCTCACCGGCGACTACGTCATCGACCACACCGGAAGGCAGTGCCCGGCATAGTCCTCTCCCGCGCAAAAATTCGGATCAATCAAACACGGAGGACCGGCCCTCGGGCCGGTCCTCCGTTTCATGCATGATAAATGGAAGCGCTAAAGCTCCTACCCGATCCACGCGGCGAGCTTCTGAATGTTTTCCTCGTTGCGGCGGAAAAAGGTCCACTGCCCGACCCGCTTGGTCTCCACCAGGCCGGCGTCGACCAGGACCGAGAGATACTGCGACGTGGCCGACATCGAGAGCCCGCACCGCTGCTGGATGTTACAACAGCAGATGCCGCCCGCAAAGTCGATCTCCTTCATGGAGATGATCTGCGGCGGAAAGTTCCCTTCCGGGTTCCGCAGCCACTGGAGCATATTGACCCTCGTCTCGTTGGCGAGGGCTTTGATCGCTTTCATCATATCCATGAATGTATTTTAACGGAAATTTTTTGCGTTGTCAACTTGACAGGAGCCTTAATGGATGGTATTGTAAAAATATATTTCAGGAATTATTGAAATTCTAAATTCCAGGAGGTTCTTTTGTATGGGCACGCTCTTTGAACCGGCCCGTCTGGGTGGGCTTGACGTCCGAAACCGCATTCTCCGCTCCGCGACCGCGGAACGCCGCGCGGATGTGAACGGCTATCCCACGGAGGCGCTCGCCGCATTTTACGAAGATCTTGCCCGCGGCGGCGTCGGCACCATCATCACGGGGATGATGACCGTCCTGAAGGACGACACCGGCTATCCAGGGCGGCTCGCCCTCTATGAGGACGCCCAGATCGCCCCCATTCGCGCCATAACGGGCCGCGTCCACGCCGCCGGCGCCAAAATCGTCGCGCAGCTCGTGCAGACGGGCGCGAACGACTCGTTCCGAGACGGCGGCATCATCTGTGGTCCTTCGGCCGTGGAGCATCCGGTCTACCACGTCGTGCCCAAGGAGATGACGAAGAATGATATCCGCCTGCTCGTCGCCGCCTTCGGCGCGGCTGCGCGGCGCGCGAAAGAAGCCGGTTTCGACGCCGTCGAGCTCCACGGGGCGCACGGATACCTTCTCAACGCCTGGCTCGCGCCTTTCTTCAACCGCCGCACGGACGAGTACGGCGGCTCGCTCGAGAACCGCATGCGTCTGATCCTCGAAATCTACGACGCCATCCGCGCGGCGGCCGGGCCGGGCTATCCGGTCTGGATCAAGCTCAACGCCGAGGATTTCACGGACGGCGGCAGCACTTTCGAGGACTGCCTGTCCGTCTGCCGCGCGCTGGACAAACGCGGCATCGACCTCATCGAGATGAGCGGCGGGAATCCCGCGCGCCGGCGCATCGGTACGGAGGCCCCGGAAGGCTACTTCAGCGCATACGCCGCAAAGGCGGCGGAAGAGCTCAAAGCGGACGTAGTCTCCGTCGGCGGCTACCGGAGCACGGCGCTCATGGAGAAGCTTCTCCGCGAAACAAACATCCGCGGCTTCGCCCTCTCCCGTCCGCTTCTCTGCGAGCCGGATCTCGTGAACAAGTGGGCTGCCGATCCCGCCTACAAGCCCCGCTGCATCTCCTGCAACCAGTGCTTCAAACACAAGCCGGGCGGCACCGCGTGCATTTTCAACATCCCGGCCTCTTAAAAAGCCCCCCCTGCGGGGCCGCGGCTCTCCCTCCGCGGTTCCGCTGAAAGACCCCCCCCTCTTCTCCCCAATCGTGTTCCGCAAGGACACAACGAACAGGACCGCGCCCCATATGGGGCGCGGTCCTGTTCGTTGTGTCCCAAAACGGCGCGGGATACTTCACAAATGCTCCATGAACCGCAAGAGACGCCCCCAACGGTTTTCTTCCTCAATATCTATTTATCCAAACTCTCCGGCCGGCAGTCCCAAGCGGGAGCGGGGCGGAAAGAACACGGGCGCCGGCCGGGGCGCGGAGCGGGCCCTCCCGCTCTATTTTCTCTGTTCTTCCTCCTCCAGCCTGCGGTAGGCCACCTTTCCCACGAGCGTCGTCGGGAGCGTTTCGCGAAACTCGATGTCGGAGGGCATGGCATATTTTGCGATATGCTTCCGGCAATAGGCCAGAAGCGTCTTCTTTGTCTCGTCCCCGGCGGGGACACCGGGCTTGAGCATGACGAACGCCTTTACCCGCTGCATCCTGTATGCATCCGGCACGCCGATGACGCAGCTCATCTGCACCAGCTCATGCGCGTCGAGAATGTTTTCAACCTGCGCGGGATAGACGTTGTAGCCGGAGGAGACGATCATGCGCTTTCTGCGGCCGCGGAAATAGAGGAAGCCTTCGGCGTCCATGGCGCCGAGGTCCCCCGTATAGACCCACGTCAGCCCGTCCGCATGCTTTCGGAGCGTTCTTGCCATCTCTTCAGGATGATTCAGGTACCCCTGCATGACCGTCGGCCCGGCGATGAGAATCTCGCCCTCCTCTCCGTAGGGCACCTCTTCGTCCGCGTCCGGCTTTACAATTTTATAATAGGTGTCCGGGAACGGGATGCCGATGCTGCCCTCCTTGGCAAGGCAGGGCGGCGTCAGACAGGAAGCGGTGACGCACTCCGTGGTCCCGTACCCCTCGCGGATCTGCACCACGGCCCCGTGGTCATAAAGAAACTGATCGAATTTCTTTTTGAGCTCCACCGACAGCGAGTCGCCGCCGGAAAAGACCCCCTTGAGCGAGGAGAGGTCCGCCCTGTCCATGGACGGCAGGCGCAGGAGCGCCTCGTAGAGCGTGGGGACGCCCGCAATGAAATTGCATCTGTATTTGGTAATGAGCTTCGCGTAGCTCTGCGCGGTAAATCGCGGCACCAGGATGCAGCGTCCCCCCTGGCTGAGGATCGCGTGGATGCAGACCCCCAGCCCGAAGCCGTGGAAAAGCGGCATTGCCGAGAGCATCCGGTCCCCGGGCCTGTACATGGGGTTCGTAGCGATGATCTGCTGCGCGAGCGCGTTGAAATTGAGATTCGTCAGGACGATGCCCTTGGTCTTTCCGGTGGTCCCGCCGGAATAGAGGATGACC
>DAOPLW010000010.1:0-14331 GCA_035391945.1 Oscillospiraceae bacterium
CACGCGCTCCGCCGTCCAGCAGGCATACGTATCGTTCAACTCCGTCAAGGACCCGGAGCTTGTGGAGAGCTTCGTCTTTGAGATCAACGCCCTGCAGGCGCGCTACGCGTATTTGCTCCGGCGCGTGAAGGAGCTGGGCGTGAGCGCGCCCCCGGCGGGGATCGCCCCGTGCAGGGAGACGGAAAGCGAGGCGCTGCCATGAACGAAGCGCTTATAGAACTTCTCAAGTGGGTATTGGGGCTCGCCTTCATCATCGGCCTGCTCCTCGCGCTTAGGCGGCCGCTGGGCAAACTTCTGCGGCTCACGCTGCGCACGGGCGTCGGCCTGGCGGGGCTCGCGCTCTTTTCGCAGGTGGGCGGTTATATCGGTGTCACCCTGGGCGTAAATCTGGTCAACGCTCTGGTGCTGGGGCTTCTGGGCCTGCCCGGACTGGGACTGCTCCTTATGGTGCGCTGGATCTCGCTTTAGCCGACGGGAAACAACATACGGATGCGCCGAACATTAAAAATAAAAGGGAAGGCCCTCCGCTTTGCGGAGGGCCTTCCGGCTCGTCAGAGGAACGGTTCGCAGTGTTCCGCCGCCGTGCGGCGGAACAAAACCGATGCGACCGCGGCCGCTTTCGCGGCGCGAAAGCGAGGGGGTATCAAAGCCCCGGGCGAGGCCCGGCTTTGTATCCAGGGGGGACGGAGTCCCCCCCCTGGAAGATAAGCGGACATGCGCTGCCGGAGGGCACCGCGGCCCGCAGCCATGGGACGCCTTTGCCGGGCTGCCGGCTAGTCCACGTCGGGAAGAATTTGGGAGGGAAGGAACTGTGAAAGAAAACCGTCTGGGCTGTCTTTCGCGTTCGGTCGATCGTTTTGAACTGTTCTATGCCGTTTTTAAGAACGCACGCAGCCCGTCGCAGAAGCCCAAGCGGCTTCTGCGACGGGCTGCGCATGGCCGGGCTCAGCCCGGCCGTATATGCGGGGAAGGACGGGCTCTCCTTTGCACGGCGCTGTCAGTACCGCCGAACCACCGCGACGACCTTGCCGAGAAGCGCGGCCTCGCGGCCGTCGATGGGCTCGTAGGCGTCGTTCTCCGGCAGGAGCCAGATTTCGCCGCTCTGCCGCCAGAAGCGCTTGACCGTTGCCTCGTTGCCCAGGAGGGCGACCACAATTTCGCCTTGCCGCGCTGTCTGCTGCTGGCGCACGACGACGAGGTCGCCGTCGAGGATACCGGCGCCGATCATCGAGTCGCCCCGCACGCGCAGCGCGAAATGCTCGCCGGAGAGCCCCTCCGTGTCGAACGTCAGGTAGTCCTCTACCAGTTCCTCCGCCAGGATCGGCGCGCCGGCGGCCACGTTGCCGACGATGGGTACCTTGTCGCGCAGTTCCCCCGCGCGGGGCGCCTCCTCCGGGAGCGAAATGGCCCGCGTTTTGCCTCCGCCGCGGCTCAGGAGGCCCGCGCGCTCCATTTCATCCAGATGGAACTGCACCGTCGAGGGGGATTTTAGACCCACCGCGTCGGCGATTTCCCGCACCGAGGGGGGATAGCCCGTGCGTGCGCGGTAATCGAGGATGAATTCATAAATCTGTCTCTGCCGGTCGCTGCCCTTTCCCATCGCCGCCGCCTCCTGTTTTTTGATTTTGTCGTCCGCTGCGCGGACTTTTCTATATACGCGTTCATGGGGTGCTTTGCGCCTGCGGGGTACGGCGTCGCCGCCGGCCGCCCCGCGGGGCGGCCGCGCCTGGTACGCCGTAGTACAATTGCCGCTTTGCGGTTATTGTACCATGCACATCCCGAAAATGCAACACCCGTTCGATTCTTTTTGAAGAAAACGCCGCGCGCCTGCCGTTAAGGCGGGCGCGCGGCGGCGGAAGGACACCCCCGGACGGATGGGTCCGGAAGGAGAGAAATCGGGGAAGAAAGCCGTCGGGAGGGTCTTCTGCGTTCAGCCGCACGGTTTTTGGAACGGTTTACGCTGTTTCAAAAAACGCGGCCTGTGAAAAGAAAAATCAAAGACTGTCGCCGAAATCGGCCCGGAACTGCGCGGCAAGCTTTTCCTGCCAGTCGCTCGTGGGGGCCAGGCGGCCGAAGAAGAAGCGCAGGGTGGCCGGCTCCTCGGTGAATTTCAGGCCGCCCACCATGTCGCGGTGGCCGTAGAGCCAGACGATGCGGTCCACGGCGTATTTGACCTGCGACATGGTGAATACGCGCCGCGGCATGGCCAGGCGCAGGAGCTCCACCTCCGCCAGGCGCTCGGAGCCGTCCGGCTCGCGCTGCTCGGAGATGGTGCCGCGCTCCATGCCGCGCACGCCTCCGGCGATGAAGACCGCCGCGGCCAGGGCGCCTGCGGGGTACTCGGTCTGCGGCACGTGGGACAGGAACTTCATCGCGTCCAGATGGCAGCCCAGGCCGCCCGGCGGCGTCACGACGGGGACGCCCGCGCGGATGAGCTCGTTGCACATGAACTCGATGAAAAGCGGCCCCTGGCTGATGACGTCCTCGTCCATCGTTTCGTCCAGGCCCACCGCGATGGCCTCCATCTCGCGCACGCTCATGCCGCCGTAAGTGAGGAAGCCCTCGAACATCGGCACGAGGTCTATCATTTTGTCGCAAAGGGCCTTTTCGCGGATGCAGATGCCGCCGCCGCGGGCGAAGCCGAGCTTGCGCGCGGAGAAGTAAATGATGTCCATCTCGTCCGCGAGCGCGCGGGTGATTTCCCGCAGGTCCATGTCGCGGCACTGCGCCTCGCGCACCTTCATGAAATAGAGATTGTCCTGCAGAAGGCTCGCGTCGAGCACCGTGAAGATGCCCGCCTCGTGGGCGATGCGGCAGGCCGCGCGGGCGTTTTCCAGTGAGAAGGGCTGGCCGCCGATGAGGTTTGTGCCGGCCTCCAGGCGCAGGAAGGGAATGTGCGCGGCGCCCACGCGGTTGATGAGGGCGCGCAGCTTCCCGAGGTCGAAGTTGCCCTTGAAGGGGTTGGTGCTCGTGAGCTCCAGGCCCTCCTCGGTGTAGAGCTCCTCGACCGTGCCGCCGCAGCGGGTGATGTGGGCCTTGGTGGTGGTGAAATGGAAGTTCATGGGGACCACGTCGCCGGGTTTCACGAGGGCCTGGGCCAGAATGTGCTCGCAGGCGCGGCCCTGGTGGGCGGGCAGGAAGTAATCCATACCGAAGATCTCCGTGAGCTTGTCCTTTAAGCGCGTGAAGGTGGCGCTGCCGGCGTAGCTGTCGTCGCAGACGAGCATGGAGGCGGTCTGCTTGTCGCTCATGGCGTTGACCCCGCTGTCGGTGAGCATATCGAGGAAAATATCTTTGTTCTGGAGCAGGAAAGTGTTGTTGCCGGCTTCGCCGATGGCCGCGAGCCGGCGCTCCACGGGCGGAAGCGTGAGCTTCTGCACCATGCGCACCTTGTGCATTTCGAGGGGGATCTTCTCGCCGCTGAAAAATTTCACGTTCGCCATGTTCATTTCCTCCAAAAATAAATTGGTGTTTTTGGCGTCTCACGGCCATGGCGCGCAAAAAGCGCCCATCCTCCGACCGATCAGAGGACGAGCGCCAACTCCCGTGTTACCACCTCAATTTACCGGCGCCTCGCGGCGCGCGGCCTTTTCGGGTACGTCCCGCCTCGCGGGAGATACTCTATCACGTTAACGGGTGAACCCGTCCCCGCCTACTCGGTCAGCCTTTCGGGGGGAAGCTGTTTGCGTGTATTCCCGCGCTGTGCCCCGCCGCCTCGCACCAACCGGCGGCTCTCTTTCGGGCAGGAAACGCGGTACTTTCTCGCAGTCATTGCCTTATCCTGTGAAATTATAAAAAATTATAAGGACTTGGGCCGTATTTGTCAATAGGGTTTTTCGACAAAATGTGGGAGGGAAAGCAAAGCGCTTTTTCGTTTACATGGACCTTACATTATGGTAGAATTGCTGCGGATAAATGGATTAAAGTAAAGCGATGGGAAGGAAAAGGTTAACTATGACCAGCGGACTTAGCGATTTTATCGGTCAACTGATGAGCAGTCCGGCGCTGGCTGTCACCACAATCCTGACGCTGGGCGTCATTCTGGTCAATGGCTGGACGGATGCGCCCAACGCCATTGCGACCTGCATCTCCACGCGCGCGATCGCGCCCAGGCCGGCCATTATGATGGCGGCCGTGTTCAATTTTCTCGGTGTCTTCGTCATGACGACGCTCAACAAGAAAGTCGCCATGACCATCTACAACATGGTCGACTTCGGCGACGATGCGAACGCCGCCCTCCTCGCGCTGTGCGCGGCGCTTTTTGCGATCGTGCTCTGGGCGACGGCGGCCTGGTATTTCGGCATCCCGACGAGCGAGAGCCATGCGCTCATCGCGGGGATTTCCGGCGCGGCCATCGCCATGCGCGGCGGACTCGCGGGGATCAACGGCAGCGAGTGGATCAAGGTCATTTACGGACTGGTCCTCTCGGTGGTGCTCGGGTTTGTGATGGGCTTCGGGACCGTCCGCCTGGTGGAGTTCATCTGCCGGGGCATGAACCGCTACAAGACGCGCGGGGCTTTCCGGGTGGCGCAGATATTGGGCGCGGCGGCCATGGCCTTCATGCACGGCGCGCAGGACGGGCAGAAATTCATCGGCGTTTTTCTCCTGGGCATGTTTCTCTCCCAGGGAGTCACCTCGGCGACCGTGTTCGTGATCCCCATCTGGCTCATGGTGCTCTGTTCGCTCGTCATGGGCCTGGGCACCTCCATCGGCGGCTACCGGATCATCAAGGCGGTCGGCATGGACATGGTCAACCTCGAGCAGTACCAGGGCTTTTCCGCCGATCTCGCGGCGGCCGCCTGCCTGCTTCTCTCCTCGATCACCGGCATCCCCGTGAGCACCACGCACACGAAGACCACGAGCATCATGGGCGTGGGCGCGGCGCGCCGGGTCAAAGCCGTCAACTGGGGCGTGGCCAACGAAATGGTGCTTACCTGGGTCCTGACCTTTCCCGGCTGCGGGCTCATCGCGTTTCTGATGGTGAAACTGTTTTTGTTCCTGTTTTAAAAAATACTGGGAGGACAATATGGCCAGAGAAAAAAATAACGACTACTTCAAGGCGTTTGCCGGACAGCTCCGCTTTTCCGTGGAGGCGGCGAAGTATCTTTACCGGACGGTGGAAAATTTCGAACCGGACAAGCTCGGCGAGTGCCTCACCGAAATGCACAGCATCGAACACGCGGCGGATCTTGACATGCACGAGATGATGGCGCGTCTCGTGCGCGAGTTTATAACGCCCATCGACCGCGAGGACATCATCGCGCTTGCGCAGGAGATCGACGAGATCACCGACACCATCGAGGACGTTCTCATGAAAGCGTATATGTATAATCTGCGCACCATGCGGCTGGACGCGCTGGAGTTCGTGCGGATCATCGAGAAATGCTGCAACAGCCTGGTCGAGGCCGCGACGGAGCTGCGCAACTTTAAAAAGCCGGAGCGGCTGATGAAACTGATCATCGAGGTGAACGCGGAGGAGGAGGCGGGCGACCGGCTCTATATGCAGGCGATGCGCACGCTCTGCACCACATGCGACGATCCCATCGAGATCATGATCTGGCGCGAGATGTACGATATGCTTGAGCGCTGCTGCGACGCCTGCGAGCGCACGGCGAACGCGATGGAGACCATCGTGATGAAAAACAGCTGAAAGCACCGGAGAAAGCGTTTCCGGGAGCCCGATTCCAAGAGGAGAAGACCATATTTTTCCTGCGCCCGCGGCCCAACGGCTGCGGGCCTTTTCGTACATCGCGCGCCGCGCGGCGCTTGCGCCGCATGTCGGTTTATGTTATGATAGCCGCACGACGGCTATCATAACCGGTAAGCCTGGGGCGATGGCTTCCTTTTGCCAAGCGGAAGAAGCGCGAACGATGCCGCGCCGCGAATGTCCTGCGCTCGCGGCGCGGCCCCACGGCAGGCGGGAGGCTCGGCAATGTCCTTTTTTTTTGGCGAAACGAAAATCGAATCAAAACTGGCGCTCGCGCCCATGGCGGGCGTGACGGACCTGGCGTTCCGCTCGGTCTGCCGGGAGCTGGGCGCGGGACTGACCTGCACGGAGATGGTGAGCGCCAAGGCACTCTGCTACCAGGACAGGAAGACCCGTCCGCTCATGCGCCTCGCGCCGGGCGAATACCCCGCGGGGGTACAGCTTTTTGGGAGCGACCCCGTCTGCATGGAGGAGGCCGCGGCCATCGTGGCCGAGGCGGAGCATCCCGCGTTTATCGATATCAACATGGGCTGCCCCGTGCCGAAGGTCGTGGCCAACGGCGAGGGGAGCGCGCTCATGAAAAATCCGGAGCTTGCCGGCCGCATTGTGGAAGCCGTGCGGCGGGGCGGGAAGCTTCCCGTTACGGTCAAGACCCGCCGCGGATGGGACAAGTCGAGCTGCAATGTGGTGGCGTTTTCCAAAGTGCTGGAATCCGCCGGCGCCGCCGCGGTGGCCGTCCATGGGCGCACCCGCACGCAGATGTATGCCGGCACCGCCGACTGGGACTGCATCCGGGAGGTCAAGGCTTCCGTCAGGATCCCTGTTTTTGCCAATGGGGACGTATTTTCCGCGGATGCCGCGGCGCACGTCCTGCGCTACACCGGCGCGGACGTGGCGATGATCGCCCGGGGCGCCTTCGGGAATCCGTGGATTTTCAGACAGGCGGCGGCCTTGCTGCGCGGAGAGGACGTCCCGCCCCTTCCGCCCCTGGCCGAGCGGATGGAGACGGCGCTCCGGCAGATCGAACGCGCGGCTGCCGACAAGGGCGAGCGCATCGCCTGCCTGGAGGCCCGCCGGCATTACTGCTGGTACCTCAAGGGCGTGCCCTACGCGGCCTACTACAAGCAGCAGATTGCGGAAATTGAAACGCTGGAGGACGTCCGGCGCATTACGAAAGGGATCGCGCGCGATCTGAAGGACGCGCCCACGGCGTAGCCGAAAGCGTCCGGGGACCGGTTTGGAAAGCGCAGCCGCGAAACAGAGGGAGGTGAACCGCCGTGCACGACGAAGAGGGGCTGGTCCGTCTGGCTAAAAAGGGCGACAGCGACGCCTTTGCGCAGCTGGTAAGGCTCCACGAAAAGCGCGTGTATACGCTGGCGCTGCGCATGGCGGGCAATCCCTCCGATGCGGAGGAGGTTGCGCAGGAGGCGTTTCTGGCGGCCTGGCGGGGGCTCCCGGCGTTTCGCATGGACAGCAGCTTCTCCACCTGGGTCTACCGCCTGACCTCCAACGCCTGCATCGATTTCCTGCGCCGCGAGAAAAAGCGTGCCGCCGACGTGCCGCTCTGCGGGGACGGATGGGATTTCACCCTGCCGGACGACGCGCCCGGCCCGTACGAGGCTGCGGAGCGCCGGGAACTGCGCGAGACCATCCGGCGTGGGATGGAGGCGCTCCCGCCCGAGCAGCGGCAGATTTTGGCTCTGCGGGAATTTCAGGACCTGTCCTATGAGGAGATCGGCGCCGTTCTGGAGCTGGAGCAGGGCACGGTGAAATCCCGCATCGCCCGCGCACGGCTGCGCCTGCGGGAGATCCTGACCGCCGAAGGGAACCTTTTCCCCGTTCAATCGTCAAAGAAGACATAAAAGGAAAACGGGAATGTGCAGACAAATGCGCCGGATAAAAGAGAAAGGAGGGGACGCGCCGTGCCGGACTGTGAAAAATATGTGGAACTGATCAGCGCTTCGCTGGACGACGCGCTCACAGGCGCCCAGCGCGCCGAGCTCGATGCGCATCTGGCGTCCTGTCCCTCCTGCCGCGCGCTTCTGGAGGACCTGACCGCCATTCGGGACGGCTGCGCCGGCTGGGGAGAGGAGTCCCCCCCGGAGGGCTTCGCCGACCGTGTGACGGCGGCCGCGGCCGCCGAAGGCGCGCCGAAGAGGGTCCTCTTCTTCCGGCGATACCGTTCGCTTCTGGCCACCGCGGCGGTCGCCGCTCTCGTGCTCCTGGCCGTGCGGACGGGCGGGTTCTCCGCGCTCACGGGCGCGCGCAGCGGCGCGCCGGCCGCCGACGCGGACGTGACGGCCGCCCTGTCTGATGAAAGCGACGCGTCCGCGCAAAGTGGAGACGAGGACCTGGGCGTGGCTCAGGAGGCCCCGGCCCCGGATGCCAATACGGTGATGGGGACTACGAGCGGCGGGGAGGAACGCGCCGCGGGTGGTGAAAAAACCGCGGAGGATGACGGGATTCCAGCCGAAAGTGGGTCGGAGACGATGTTCGGGACCGGCCTGTACGCCTCCGCGCCGCCGGATATGCAGGAAAACGCGCTCTGTGAGAAAGCGCTCACGCTTCCGGACCTGCCGGAGGGCGAGTGGGCATGGGTCCTGGTTCTGACGGGGAGCGAGCCGGAATGGCCCGTGGACGTGACGCCCGTCGCGGCCGCGGAGGATTCTTCCGCGCAGTATTTTTCCGCCGATGCGTCCGACCGAGCGGTGCTGGAGGACGTCTTTGCCGCGCGCGGCTGCGCCCCGTACGCCGATGAGAAAACCGTCTCCGGCGCGGAGAAGGGACTTATCTGCCTCCTCGCGGAATAACGATCGAAAAAGGGAGGGCCGGCGCTTTGCGCCGGCCCTCCCTTTGCAGACTGCCGAAAAAACCATCGCGCAAGGGGACCCGGAAGGAAAGAGAACGGGAAAGAAAACCATCGGTTTGTCTTTCCCGTTCGAGCGGCCGTTTTTTGGCCATTTTGTGCTGTTCCACAAATGTGCCACAGCCTGCCGGAGAAGCCCGGAAGGCTTCTCCGGCAGGCTAAAAAAAGGAGGGCCGGCGCTTTGCGCCGGCCCTCCTTCGGGTCGCTCTTATGGCCCTTCCAGCCTTTTTGCCAGTTCCGCGATCCGGGCCGCAGCGGGGCCCTTCCGGTCCTTTGTCGCCCGTTCGCAGCGCAGCGAGAGGTGGTCCCAGAAAGCGGAGGTCATGTTGGGTTCGCTGAATGCGAAAAACGTCCACGGCGCGGCCGTCTGCCCCATCAGCATGCCGATCCCCTCCTTGCCGTAGAGCATGAGATTTGGGATATCACCCGGCCAGATGAGCGCGCGGTAATTTTCATGGCGCTCCATGAGCGAGAGAATATTGCGCAGATGCAGACGGTATTCCGCCCGGGTATAGCGCAGAGCGGGCGCGTGCATCGGCCCGGAGAGAGGCAGGAGAATCTGCCCGCCGGCGAGTTCTTCCTCCGTGGGCAGGGTCACAAGCTCGGTGAACCGGTGTCCGGCCGCGATCTTGCGGAGCGCCGCCTGTCCGGACTTATGCAGTACCGGCAGGAGAGACCCCTTTGCCCGCGCGGCCATGCTCTCCACGACGGAATCGGGCATTGTCATGACGGAGAGGCCCGGGCGCAGTACGATGGTCTCCGCTTCCGCCGCCTCAAATTGATAAAAATAATTCCAGAATGCCTCGGCGCTGCCGGGATTGAAAATGCGCATCAGCGGCCGGCAGAGCGCGAAATAATTGTTGAAATCCCTCGTGAGCGCCGTCAGGACGGCGGGGTCCTCCACATAGAAGTGAAGCATGCCGCGCACGTCCTGATTGACCGAGGTGGAAACCAGCGCGGCGGTCTCCGGCGCAAGGAAAAGCGTCCGCTGGAACACGCCGTCGCGCGGTTTTGGGTAATAGTAAGGCTCGATCATGTTGGTCATGTATACCGGCACCCACTTGGACACGGCCTCCAGCATTTCACCGAGCCTCCGGCTCACGGTGTGGATGATGCGCACCCGGTTGCCGCGCAGAAGGGCGCCGATCAGAAGGGAGGCCCATTTTTTTGAGAAAACAGCGTCTTCAAAAAGCCAGCCCATCTCCTCATCGCTGAAGAGCAGGAGCGTCTGCGGGGTGGACGATTCGTTCACCGCCGCAAGAAAACGGAGCACGGCCTGCCGCTTGCCGTCGGAACCGTAATAATAAGGACGTCTGTCCTCGGGAAGCTGAACGGAGCGGAGCACCGCGGGATCCGTGCCCGAAGGCAGGGCGAAACGGCGAAGGATATGCGACACCGAGGCGTCGCTCGCCTCGTCGGAGGAGAGCCAGTCGTAAAGCAGCCGCGCGGCGGATTCCTCGTCGTCCGGCCATCCGGAGACGCCCATGGCTTCCAGAATATGGATGCGCTGGGCGTCGGTTGCAAGCTGCCGGGCAAAGAAGTGGGACATCGGGGCGAGAAATCCCTTGTTTTTCGGCAGCGCGCGCCCGCCGCGGCGCAAGCGGCTCACGTGCGAGGCGTCGAGCGACACCGCATGCGCCAGCACGTTGTTGCGCGTCTTTGTGATATTCATGAGCAAATCGAGCTTTTCAGGGAACATCTGCATCCCTCCGGCGGATTTTGTCACAGAAAAACAAGAAGTAATGTTATCATATCGTAAAATATACGTTTATGCAAGTACAATTACAAAAAGAAAAATGCGCTGCGAGGCGGCTGCGGCGGGCTGTGAGGGGGGGGGCGGAGCGGAGGGAATCAGCGAAGAAAAAAAGCGGACGGCGGATCAAAGCGAAAACGCCCGCGCGCCCGAACGGGCGCGCGGGCGTTTTCGCTTTTGGAGCTCAATAACAGGCGATGTTGCTGTCCGTGCGGCTCTCCGTGCCGCCCACAAGCGTGCCGTGGCCGCCGCGCAGGATGATCTGTCCGCGGCCGAAGGCGACGTTGTCCAGGGCGACCTCCACCGTGTGGCCGCGCGCGGCAAGCTGCTTGGCAATTTCATTCGGGAAGGTGTCCTCGACCTGGAAGGTGTTCCCCTGAATCCACTGCCAGCGGGGCGCGTCGAGCGCCTGCTGGGGGCCGAGAGCAAAGTCCAGGAGGTTCATGACCACCTGTACATGGCCCTGCGGCTGCATATAGCCGCCCATGACGCCGAAGGGGCCCAGGGCCTCGCCGTCTTTCGTGAGAAAGCCGGGGATAATGGTGTGGTAACATTTTTTACCGGGCGCGAGGACATTGGCCGCGGTTTCGTCCAGTGAAAAGTCGTGACCGCGGTTCTGGAGCGAGACGCCCCAGCCGGGGATCACGATCCCGGAGCCGAATCCCATGTAGTTGCTCTGGATGAAACTCACCATGTTCCCCTCGCCGTCGGCCGTGCAGAAATAGACGGTGCCGCTCCGGGGCGGATCCATGGGGCCGGGGCTCCCGGCCGTGGGGCCGATTTCCTTCGCGCGCAGAGCGCCGTAGGCCGGCCGGATGAGGTCGTGGTAGTCGATGCGCATCGCACGGGGGTCGGTGACGTGGTGCATCGCGTCGGCAAATGCGATTTTCATGGCTTCCCACTGGGTGTGGTAGGTCGAGACGCTCTCTTTCTCCGGAAAGGGGAACTCCTTGAGGATGTTTAGGGCCATGAGCGCCGTGATGCCCTGCCCGTTGGGCGGGATCTCCCAGACGTCGCAGCCGCGGTAATTGACCGAAATGGGTTCGACCCATTCGGGCGCATAGGTGGAAAAGTCCTCCTTGCGGTAGAAGCCGCCAAAGGTATCGCTCTCCGCGACGATCGCGTCCGCGATCTCGCCCTCGTAGAACGCCTTCGCGTCGGTTTCGGCGATGGCCTGAAGGGCCTTTGCGTGGCCGGGGAGCCTGATGCGCTCGCCCGCCTCCGGCGCGCGGCCGCCGGGCGCGAAGGTGTCGTACCAGGCCCGAAATTCCGGGGCCGTACAAGCCGCCTGGTATTTTGTCAGCGCGCGTTTCCACATGCGCGCGAGGTTCGCGCCGGCGGGATAGCCGTCCTGCGCATAGGAGACGGCAGGCTTTAGAGTCTCTGTCATCGAAAGGCGTCCGAAGCGGCGGCTGAGCGCCGCCCAGCCGCCCGGCGCGCCGGGGACCATCGTGGGAAGCCAGCCGTAAGTCGGCATTTTGCCGTCCGGGCAGCGCGCCCTGGCCGCATCGAGCGTCAGGCTCTTCGGCGAGACGCCGCTGGCGTTGAGCCCATAGAGCCGCTTGTCTCCTTCGACCCAGACGAGCGCGAAAGCGTCGCCGCCGATGCCGTTCGCCGTCGGTTCCGTGACCGTGAGCGCCGCCGCCGTGGCGACGGCCGCGTCCATGGCGTTGCCGCCGCGGCGCAGAATCTCGAGGCCCGCCGCGGATGCCTGCGCAGAAGAGGCGCAGACCATGCCGTGCCCGGCGTAGACCGGGTAGCGCACGGAGCGGTAGGGCGCGTATGTGGGAATGTAATTCATGTCCGCCCCTCCCTTACATAACCGTCTCGTCATAGAGATGGCAGGCGACGAAGTGGCCGGGCGCGGCCTCGCGGAGCACGGGGCGTACCTTTCGGCAGATTTCCATGCAGCTCCCGCAGCGCGTATGGAAAGGGCAGCCCTTGGGCGGATTCACCGCCGAGGGGACCTCGCCCTCCAGGACGTTCTCCTCCGTCGCGCCCGGGCGCACCGCGGGACGCGGCACGGCGGCGAGAAGGGAAGTCGTGTAGGGGTGCAGCGGGTCGTGAAACAGCGCTTGGCAGTCCGCCAGTTCGCAGACGGTGCCCAGGTACATGACGAGCACCCGGTCGCAGAAGTGCTTGACCACGCCGAGATTGTGGGTGATGAAGAAATAGGTCAGGCGCTGCTGTTCGAGAAGTTCGTTGAGAAGCTGCAGGATCTGCGCCTGCACCGAGACGTCCAGCGCCGAAACGGATTCGTCGAGCACGATGAATTTCGGGTCGAGCGCGATGGCCCGCGCGATGCCCACGCGCTGCTTCTGCCCTCCGGAGAGCTGATGGGGGTAGGAATAATAATGCTCGCGGAGAAGGCCGACCTGCTCGAGAAGGCTCATGGTCTTCTCGCGGCGGATCTCCTGGCCGAAATCGGTGTTGATGCGAAAGACCTCCTCGATTGCCTCGCCCACCGACTGGCGGGGATCAAGGCTCGCGGCCGGGTCCTGGAAGATCATCTGCATGTCGCGGCGCAGATTGCGCATCTCCTGGGTGGTGAGCTTGCCGAGGTTGATGCCCGTCTCGTAATTGTGGTCGAGCTTCTCGAGATAGGCGGGGTCGTCGCAGCGCTCGGTGATCATCTCGACGTTCCGGCAGCGGTGGGCAAAAGCCTCCGCGCGCAGCGCGCGTGCCTCGTTTCGGTACCGGATCATGTCGTTCCCGGCCGCGGAGAGCTTTTTTTCCAGCTCCGCGTTGCCCTTCCCGCCGGAGGCGAGGATCTCGCCATAGGCCGCGTCGGCTTTCGCATAGGTTTCGGCGGCCCCGTGGGCGCGGCGCGTGGCCTGCTGCGCGCGCAGGAAAAGCTTCTGGATTTCGGGCAGGTCGCGGCAGAGGATGAGGGAGCCGACCGTACGCGAACCCTCGCGCAATTGCCGGCTGGCGTCCTTGCGAAGCTCCTTGGACTGGAACTCCAGCTCGGCGATCCGCTTGGAGACGTTGACTTGTTCCTTAGTTTCCCTTTCGCTTCCCAGTGCGTCAAGCGATGCTTTCTTCGTCTCGAGCACCGCGATTTTCTCATCCACCTCGAGAGACTTCCGGTAGCATTCGCGCGCCTTCTTCTGATATTCGGGCAGCCGCGCGATCTCCTTCTCGAGATACTTCGGGCCGACCTCCTCGAGCGTCTTGCCGTAGTAAATGCACGCGCCGCTCGTCTGGGGGTAGAGCTGGAGGATGACGCGGCCGAGCGTGGACTTGCCGCAGCCGGATTCGCCCACGACGCCGAACTTCTCGCCCTCATAAATCTTCAGGCTCACGTCCTCGAGCGCCTTGAGCGTTTCGCCGCGTTTCATGGGGAAATATTTTTTGAGCTTGTTGAGCTCCAAAAGGACTTTTTTCTCGCTCATGGACGCACCTCCGCCTCGACCTTGTGGCAGGCGACCAGGTGCCCCCTGCCGTAGTCGAGCGCCCGGGGGACTTCCGTCCGGCAGCGCTCGGTGGCGTACGGGCACCGGGGATGGAAACGGCAGCCGCCGATTTCCTCCGTGATGTTCGGGAAGGTGCCGGGGATCGCCTGGATGTCGAAATCGTCCCGGTCCACGTTGGGGACAGCGCCCAGAAGCCCGATGGTGTACGGGTGCATGGGACGGTCGAAGATATCCCCGACGGGGCCTTCCTCGACCTTGGAGCCGGAATAAAGCACGATCACGCGGTCGGCGATTTCGGCCACGACGCCGAGGTCGTGGGTGATGAAGAGGACGCCCGTGTTCATGTCGCGCTTAAGTTTGTTGAGCAGAATGAGCACCTGCTTCTGAATGGTGACGTCCAGCGCCGTCGTGGGTTCGTCCGCAATGAGAAGATCCGGCTGAAGGCCCATGACCATCGCGATCATCACGCGCTGGCGCAGGCCGCCGGAGAGCTGGAAGGGATACTGTCCCATCCGCTCGGCCGGATTTGCAATGCCGACCTTGTCGAGATATTCGACGGCGGTCCGCCGGGCCTCCTCCTTGCTCATGC
>DAOPLW010000011.1:0-13454 GCA_035391945.1 Oscillospiraceae bacterium
GACGACACCAATTATACCGAGAAATATGCTTATTGACGCAGCGCTGAATCGAGGTGGTTGAAAATGGAACGGACGGTTCGCGTCCAGGCGCCCCTCGGCGCCGACCGGATATCGGTCTTCTGCACGCAGCTCGCGCTCATGCAGAGAGCCGGCATCGGCGCGGAGGAAGGTGTTTCGCTTCTGGAAAGCGACGCCGGCGGTCCGCTCGAAAAGGACCTCCTCGCGCAGGTGCGTGAAAAGCTTTCCAAAAACATGCCGCTCTCGGAAGCGCTTGCGGAAACCGGTGTTTTCCCCGACTATCTCGTGCGAATGGTGGAGATCGGCCAGGCGTCCGGGCGGCTCGAGGAGGTGCTCTCCGCCCTCTCCGCGTATTACCGGCGGGAATCGGCCACCCAGAGCGCCATCCGGCGCGCGGTGGCCTATCCGTGTCTTATGGCGGTTCTCATCGCGCTGGTCTTTCTCATCCTCATGGCGCGGGTGCTACCCGTCTTCCGGCAGGTCTTCGCGGAGCTCGGCATGACGCTCTCCCCCGCGGCATCGGCTCTGCTGCATCTCGGCTCCGCCAGCCAGGCGGTGGCGACGGTGCTCTCCGTGCTCCTCATTCTTGCGGCGCTCGCCGTATTTTTCCTGGGTCGGTCGCAGCGCGGCGCGGCGTTCTCGCGGAAGCTGGGACGCCGGCTCTTTGGAAGCGGAGCTTCCGGCCGGGCCGTCGCCCGCAGCCGCTTTGCCTCCGCGATGGCCCTCATGCTCTCCAGCGGCCTTCCCATCGACGAAGCCATGGAACGCACCGTCCACCTGCTGGAGGGTTCCCCGCTGGAGGCGCAGCTTCGGGCCGCGCAGGAGCGGATGTCCGCCGGGGAATCCTTTCCGCGGGCCGTCGAGGCCGCCGGCATTCTCGACGCGCTTTCTTCCGGCCTTCTCTCCGCGGGTTCCCGCGCGGGCGCCACGGAAGAGGCGATGCGCGAGCTGGCCGCGCGCTGCCAGGAGGAGGCCGACACACGGCTCGCGCTTCTCCTGGGCCGCTTTGAGTATGCGCTGGTGTTGATTCTCTGTTTCTCCGTGGGGTTTGTGCTCCTCTCGGTCATGCTGCCTCTCCTGGGCGCCATGAGCGCCATCGGCGCGTAAGCAAAAATCGCCCGGAAACGAAAGGAACCGCCCGGAGCGCGCCCAGAGCGCGGTCCGGGACGGATGCGGAAGGAGACGGCCATGGTCCAAAAACAAAAAAGCGCGCTGCGGCGCTTCCTCGCGCCGCTTCTCCTCGCCGTCGGCGTGCCGCTTCTCCTCTTTCTCTTTTCCGGTCTTCTGGGGGAAAAAGCCTCCGGTGAGGGCCTGCGCATCGCCGAAGAAGGCATCCGCAGGGCGGCCGTGCAGTGCTATGCGCTCGAAGGCTTCTATCCCCCCACGCTGGACTATCTGACGCGCCGCTACGGCGTGAACGTGGACAGCACGCGTTATTTTGTCGATTACCAGTACGTGGCCGCCAACCTCGTGCCCGACATCACGGTGCTGCCCGTCGGCTGACGGACGGCCCCGACCGGGCGGCACGGCGCGCCGTTTGACGAAAGGGGGGCGCTTGCGATGATGCGCAGAAGGTCCGGTTCTCTGAACACCGCTGCGGTGCTCTCGCTGTGCGCCGCGTTCTTCCTTCTGGCCATGGGGCTCGCCGTCATGGCCAGCGGCGTCTACCGCTCCGTCGTCTCCGCGTCCGACCTGGACTATACCCGGCGCACCGCGCTCGGCTATCTTGTCAATCAGATCCGCCGCGGCGACGTGGCGGAGGGCGTCGCTGTCGGCAGCTTCGGCGGCGTGGACGCGATTTTCCTCACGCAGGACGAGGCCGGGAGCCGCTACACCACCTGTCTCTACTGCTACGAAGGGGAGCTGCGCGAGCTCTATGTGGATGCTTCGCTCCTCGGGGACTTCTCCCCGTCCGACGGCATCGCCGTTCTGCCGCTCTCCTCCCTCTCCGTCCGTCTCTCGGACGGCGTCGTGAACCTGGAAGCCGAAGACGAGGACGGCGTGCGCAGCAGCGTCTCCGTCGCGCCGCGCTGCGGCGTATGGGAGGCGGGATCATGAAAAAGCCGGTCGCCCGTCCCGTTCTGCTCCTCACGGAGCTGATTCTCGATCTCTTTATTTTCGTCGTCTGCACAGCCGTCTGCGCCGGTCTTCTGGTAAAGGCGCGCGGCATGAGCCGGGACGCGCAGCAGCTCACCGCGGCCGTCGCGGTCGCGCAGACCGCCGCGGAAAACCTGCGCGCGGGCGCTTCCGTCTCCTCGCTCTCCGGCCTCGGCGCCGACGGCGGCTATGCGGTGGAGATTCTCGACCGCGGCGCCGGGGACGGCGCTTCGGGCTATGAGATCACCGTCTCGTACGACGGCCGGGCGGTCTACACGCTCGAGACAGGGGGGTAAGGCGCATGGATGAACGCGGCAGTTCTCCCGCCGGGATCGGCCTTGTCACCATTTTCATGATTCTGATTGTGCTTACGCTCTTCACCTTCTCGGCGCTGACCCTCTCCTCCGCCCGGGCGGACCTGCGGCTCGCCCGGATCAGCGCCGAGGCCGTAAGCGCCTATTACACGGCCGACGGCGAGGCGCAGCGGCTGTACCGCGCGTTTCTGCAGAGCGACGCCGCCTCTCTGGAAGAGAGCATTCCCATCACGGAGTCCCAGTCGCTCCGTCTCAGCCTGGTCCGCGAGGCGGACGGCGGCGTGCGCATTTTGGCCTGGCAGACCGTGTCCACGGAGGACGCCGGCTGGGCCGATGAGACGCTCCCCGTCTGGAACGACTGATTCACCCGAAAGGAGTCCACTACATGCTCAGGGAGATTCTCGCCCGCGCCGTGGAGCGCGGGGCCTCCGACATTCTGATCATTGCGGGCCTGCCCGTCTCCTATAAGATCAACGGCCGGGTTGTCCGTCAGGACGACGCCCGCCTTCTGCCCGGCACGACCAGCTCGCTCGCGGAGGAGGCCTACGCCCTCGCGGGCGGCCGCAGCATGGAGAAACTGCTCGCGACCGGCGACGACGATTTCTCCTTCTCTGTCTCCGGGCTCTCGCGCTTCCGCGTCAACGCCCTGCGCCAGCGTGGTTCTTTGGGTCTCGTCATCCGCGTGGTGTCCTTTACCCTTCCCGACCGGCATGCGCTGGGCATCCCGAACCGCGTCATGGCGTTTGCAGACTGCTCCAAGGGTCTCGTGCTCATCACGGGCTCCGCCGGCAGCGGCAAGACCACGACGCTCGCCTGCATCGTCGACCAGGTCAACCGCACCCGAAACCTTCACATCATCACCATTGAGGACCCGCTGGAGTACCTCCACCATCACAAAAAGAGCATCGTGACCCAGCGGGAGCTCTATACCGACACGGTCTCCTACGATGTGGCGCTGCGCGCGGCGCTGCGCGACGCCCCCGATTTCATTTTGCTCGGCGAGATGCGCGACGCGGAGACCATCCGGGCCGCCGTCACCGCCGCGGAGACGGGGCATCTGGTCTTTTCCACACTGCATACCATCGGCGCAGCCAACACCATAGACCGCATCGTGGACGTGTTCCCGCCTGAACAGCAGCAGCAGATCCGCACGCAGCTCTCCCTCGTGCTGGAGGGCGTGGTCTCCCAGCAGCTTCTGGAGACCGCGGAGGGTCCTCTCGTGCCGGCCTTCGAGATCATGACCGCCAACAGCGCCGTGCGCAACATGATCCGCGAGTCTAAGGCCCACCAGCTCGACAACCTGATCGCCACTTCTGCCGCGGAGGGCATGGTCACGATGGACCAGAGCCTGCTCCGGCTCGTGCAGAGCGGCCGGGTCACGCCGGAGGTGGCGCTGCGCCACAGCATCAATCAGGATTGGCTCATAAAACGCCTGGCCACATCCCGGGCCTAAGAAAGGACGGTCGCAATGGCTCCCTTCACTCTCTGTCAGTCCACGCTGCACGTCTGCGTGGATGCCGCCGAAAGCGGCCGTGTCTCCGGCCGCGTGTTCGGTCAGCTTCTCTCCGCACCGCTGAAGTTTGCCGACCTGGGGGATCTGGTGCTGCAGGTCGACGGGATCCTCGATGCGCAGAATTTCCCGCAGGCCTTCCAGCGTGCGCGCTCCTTTGCGCCCCATCCGGTTTGCGACACGCTCGCCGCCTCCGGTCCGGACACGGGCCTTTCTCCCGAGGCCGTCGGCGCCGCTTCGGGCGCCGTGGCGACGTTTGGGCTCTGTGTCGTCTCCCGCCGCAGTTCCTCCTGGCAGGGGTTCGTGGACTGGCTGGACGATTCGCCCCGCCGGCGTTTTCAGAGTGCGCTGGAATTTATCCGCATCGTCGACGCGCGTTTCGGCAAGAAAGAATAGGGCGGCGCCGTGCGCCGGCCTGTCGATAAACCCCCGGTCCGGCGCTCCGCGAAGGAAAAACCATGGGAAAGAAACCCATCGAGGTTTTCTCCCATGCCCGTCAAACCGTTTTTCAGATCGTTTTGTGCCGTTTCGAAAAATGCGAAACAGCCGCGCGCCTGTGGCGCGCGGCTGTTTTTGTTCCGGCGTTTCCGTCCCGGACGCTTCCGCCGCGGGAGCGCCCCGCGCTCCCGTCCCCTCTTCCCGTCTTTCCCCGTCATAAGGGAGCGCGGGCCCGATGGCCCGCGCTCCCTTGGTTTCATGGAGGAGACTTCTTTCATCCGCCGCGCGGAGCCGGGCTTACCCCAGGCGCGCGGTTGTAACCGCGTCCATCACGCTCGTCGCCTGCGCGTATGAGAGGACGCCCTCTCCCACGAGCTGGTCGCGGAGCGTGAAGTCGCTCTCGCGGCGGAAGGCTCCCAGGGCGTAATAGGAGAGATATGCGACCTGCGCGCGGCGGAACGTGGCGTCCGCAAAGTAATCACGCTCGGCGGCCGAGAGGCACCCGAAGGTCGCCGCCTGCTCGAGCGACGTATCCCAGGAAAAGTCGCCGTCGCTGTCGCTGTACCCCAGGGCGCGCAGGACGAAAGTCATATACTCCTTTGCCCCGATTTCCCGGTAGGTGTCAAAGAGGGTCCCGCCGGTATTTACGCCCTTGGTGTACCCTTTTGCGTAAGCATAGTTGGTATAGGCCGCGGCCCAGGCGGGAACGTCGGTAAACTGGTTGCAGGTGGCGGAAAAGGCCAGCGCGTCGTCCTCCTCGCCGACAAGGCGCAGGAACATGATGAGGCCCTCGATGCGCGTGGGCTTGTCCTCCAGCGCGAAGCCGGAGCCGAATGCGGTGTCCTTGCCGCGGAAGAGGCCCAGGTCCTTGAGGGCCTGCGCCAGTTCGTTATAGTCCACCGCGTCGCTCTCGCGCAGGTAATAGCTCCCCTCGAGTGTTACGACGGCGGTGTCCGACGCGATGGTAAAGACCGCCTCCGCGTCCTCGCCCGCCACGTAGCAGTGCCGGAGCGAAAGGGTCGTCTGGGCGCTCTCCGTGCCGTCCGTGGCGTCGACGACTACGCCCGCGTCGCTCTCGGCGGAGGCCTCCCCGGCCAGGAGCATCACCGTGGCGCCCGTCTGGCACAGGAGCCGGTCGCCGGATTTGAGCCGCAGCTCGGTGCCGGGCGCGGCGGAGTCATACTGCGCGGTCTTTTTTGCGATCTGCTCCTCCGCGTCGCTCTGGATGTCCGCGAGTTCGGAGGAGATGGTCCCGTTCACATCCTCTCCCGCGGCGGCGAAGTTCTCTTCCGTCTTGCCGAGAAGCGCGGGGAGCAGCGTGTCGGTCAGGTAGGCCACCGAAATGAGCGGGTCCGAGGCGGACCCGCCGGCGGCGACGCCGACGGCCAGGAGCGCGAGGAGCGCTGTGGCGAGAGTGAGGGCAATGATCCGTTTCTTCATCGGCGTTCCTTTCTTATCCCGGGTAGAGTTCGTCGCTGTGTACCCCCTCGCCGTCGACCACGGTGAAGATGGAAAGGTCCTCTTCCGTAATGGGGGTGGTGTAGGGATTGAGCTGTTCGTTCACAACCTCGGCCGTCTTCTCGATGTCCAGCGTCACATAGTAGATCCCGTCGTAATAGGCCGAGACGCTGGAATACGGGATGGTGCCGAGCGAAAGATTATCCATGTCGAAGGAGAGGAATTGCTCCCCGAACCAGATGATGTGCTCGATCTCCAGGTCGGTCTTGACGTACTTGTTGAAGATGGCGGCAAACTCCCGCACCTTCGTGACGTTTCCGATTTTAAGCGCCTTCTTGGCCATCGTCTGGAGCAGGAGCTGCTGGGTATGGATGCGGCCGATGTCCTGATTGGCATAGACGCTGCGGCAGCGGGCGATCTTGAGCGCGTCCTCGCCGTCCAGATGCTGCAATCCCGCCTTGAAGTGGATGTAAAGGTCCTGCGTGGGATCATCGTAGTCCATGTCCTGGGGCACGTCGAAGTCGATGCCGCCCAGTTCGTCGACGATCTCCTTGAACGCCGTGAGGCTCACGCGCACGTAGAAGTCGATCGGGATGCCGAGCATCTCGGAGATTTCGGTCTTGAAGCCGTCGATCCCCTCGTAAGCCCAGACGGCGTTGATGCGCTTGTTGTTTCGGTCGCTGTCCACAAGCGTGTCGCGCGGGATGCTCAAAACGGAAATCTTCTGGTTCGCCGTGTCGTAGGAGGCCACGAGGATGGTGTCCGTGTTGGCGTGGCCGTCGTCGGTGCCGAAAATCAGGAAGGTATAGAAATCATCCTTGCGCACGCGGGGCTCCGGCGTTGGGGACGGCGACACGGAGGACTCCGGATCCAGAGAGACCTGCGGGCTGGGCGAGGGTGTCGAGACCTCCGGGGGCCTAATGAGGATTTTATGAGCGGCATAGGCGATCACGACGACCGCCGAAAGCGCCACGAGAATGCCGTAAAAAATGCGGAACGCCTTTCGTCCGGCGCTTCTCTTTTCTTTCAGATGGGAGGACACGCGCTTCACCTCATTAAAAAAACCGGATACCCGTTTGGACGTGCCAGCGCGTCCGAAGTTCCACACCAGTATACCGAATCGCGTGCGGAGAGGCAAGCGAAATTTTTGAAAAGGCCGCCCGGAAAACCAAGTTCCCCGGGCGGCCTCAGCCTGTCGGAGAAGCCCTTTGAGCTTCTCCGACAGGCTGACTGCGTTTTTTGAAACGCCGGCTCGTTTCAAAAAACGTCCTGATGGAACGTGAAAGACAACCCTGATGGTTTTCTTTCACGGTTTCTTTCCTTCCGAATCCTTCCCCTACGGAATCTCTCAACATCTGCAGCCGCCCGGAAAACCAAGTTCCCCGGGCGGCCTGCTTCTAGTAAGGCTCGATTAGTAGGGCGCGGTGACGGTGAGCGGCGGGCCCTCGGCGCGCAGAAGGTGGTCGGCCAGCGCGCGGATCTCCTCCTCGTCGTGCGTGACCAGCAAAACGCTCGCGCCGCTTTCGCGAAGAAGCGGCGAAAGCCGCTCCCGCAGCGCCTCGTCCATGCCGGTGAAGGGCTCGTCCAGAAGCAGCAGCGGCCGCCCGAGCGCGAGCGCCCGCGCGAGGGCCACGCGCCGGCGCATCCCGCCGGAGAGCGCGGCGGGATAGCTCCCCGCCTCCGCCGAGAGCTCCATCTTCTCGAGCCACGCGGCCGCCTCCCTCTGCCGCTCCGGCGGCAGGACGTCGGCGATGTTTTGGAGCGCCGTGCGCCAGGGAAAAAGCCGGTCCTCCTGGAAAAGAAGCGCGGCGGGCGGCGCGCATATGGTGCCGGCATCCGGCTTTTGCAGCCCCGCCAGGATGCGTAGGAGCGTCGTTTTGCCGCAGCCGGAGGGGCCGAGAAGGCAGGTGATGCCGCCCTCCGGCACGGAGAATGTCAGGTCGCGGAATATCTCTTTCCCGCCCAGCGTCAGGCTCACATGCGTAAGGGCGATCATGCCGCGGCCCCCTCTCCAAGCCCCTGCCGCAAGAGACGCACGAGCAGGGACTCCACGAGATAGCTCAGGAGGATCACGACGATCGTCCAGGCGAAAAGGCTCGCCGGCTCCAGGTAGATCTTGGAGTAATAGACCTGCGTGCCGACGGCCAGTTTCGGCTGGCAGAGCACCTCCGCCGCGACGCCCGCCTTCCAGGCCAGGCCGAGCGAGGTGATGCAGCCGGAGACGAAGTGGGGCTGCGCGGCGGGGAGATAGACGAGCCGCAGCGTCTTGAACTTTCCCATGCCGTAGGTCTGCGCGACCTCCAGGAGCTCGCCGTCGCGCGAGGCGATGCCCTTTCGCACGTTGCCCCAGAGGATGGGCATGACCATGAGGCCCGACATGACCGCCGGCACATATCCCCTGGTGCTGTTCATCCACAGGAGCAGCAGCACGATGAAAGACGCCACCGGCGTGGCCCGCACGACCCGCACCGCGGGCGAGAGCAGCACGTCGCAGACGCGGAAGGCCGCCGTGAGCGCGGCGAGGAGCGTCCCGAGGAAGACGCCGCCCAGAAAGCCCAGGAACACCCGGCCCAGAGACGCCCCCGCCGTCTGCCAGAAGACGGCGGTCCGCATGAGCTGCCACAGCCGCAGAAAAACCGTCCCGGGGGCAGGAACCAGCAGTTCCTGCCCCACGAGGACGGCGGAAAGTTTCCAGACCGCGATCCAGAAAGCCAGGGCCAGAAAGCCCCGCAGCAGTTTTCCGGAGGCGTCAGGGGACATAGTAGAACGCGTCGTCGGGGATGGAACCGCCGACGGAGGCCGGGTCGGCCTGATAGAGGGCCATGTAATACTCCTGCAGCTGATCGCGCATGTCCGTGCCGGTGACGAAGGTCAGGTTACAGTCGGGGATGGCGGCTTTCGCGATCTCCTCGCTGGCCGTGATGCCGTACTGCGCGACCATGGCCGCGGCTTCGTCCACATTGTTTTCCACATAGTCGATGGACGCGCCGTACTCGTCGAGGAACGAATTGACCAGGTCGTGGTGCTCGTCGGCGAAGTCCTTGCGCACGATGACGCAGCCCATGGTGAGCGTCCCGTCCTCCACGACGTCGTTCCACGCCTCGGTCAGGTCGATGGCCGAGCGCACGTCGCTGTTCTTCATGAGGACGGTCGTGGCGGCCGGCACGGGCAGCATTGCGAGGCTCACTTCGCCCGCGGCCATGAGAGTCACGAGCTCCGCGCTCTCCTTGTATTCGATGTCCACGTCCACGCCCGGCTCGAGGCCGGCGGCGCGCAGGATGTAGTCGAGGATGTACTCGGGGTTGGAGGCCTGGCCGGTGGCGTAGAGGGTCTTGCCCGCGAGGTCGGAGATGGAGTGGACCGTGTCGCCGTTTTCGAGGATATAGAGCACGCCTAAGGTATTGAGCGCCAGGAGCTGGACGCCGCGGTCGGTCTTGTTGAAGAGCGAGGCGGCTAGGTTCGTCGGCACCGCCGCGATGTCCACGGTGCCCGCGACGATGGCGGAGACCAGTTCCGTCGGCTCGGCGGCGAGCGTCACGTCGTAGATGTTGGCCGTTTCATTCATGTCGTTGTCCGAGAGGAGCTTGGCCGCGCCCACGCCGGTGGGGCCCTTGAGAAGCCCAAGCTTGATGGTCTCGCGCGTGTCGGGCGTGGGAGAAGGCGATTCGGAGGCGGTGGGAGACGGGCTGGGGGAGGCGGTGGTCTCGGTCTTCCCGCAGCCGGGGATGAAGGCGGCGATGAGAACCAGCGCGAGAACGAGCGCGGTGAGTCTGAGCTTTTTCATAACAGATCTTCCTTTCCTTGCCGCCCTGTCAGCGGCTTTTGCCAAGGGCCCGGAGGCCTTTCTGATCGAGTATCCTGACGCAGCGGCCGTCCCGGACGGCCAGATTCTGTTCCGCAAGCGCCTCGAAAGCGCGGTAAAGGGACGCGCGGCCGATGTGCAGCGTGTCCGCCAGAGCGGATAGGCCCTCTTCCAGGACCACCTTGCCGTCTCCCGCGCGGTCCGCGAGGTACTTGGCCAGGCGCTCCTCCGCGCCGCCGGCCAAAAGCGCGTCCAGCTTCCGGTTGAGAAAGCGGATGCGCCCGGAGAGGTAGGCGATGTACGCATGGCGCAGTGGCGGAGACGCCTCGAGGAGGCGCTCCACCAGCTCCTGCTCGAAAAAAAGCACCCTGCACGCCCGCAGGGCCGTGATGGTGGTCACATAGCGCGGCGCGTCGTCGAAGAGCGCCGCCGCGCCGAACACATCGCCCGCGGAAAGCGTGCTCACGGGCAGGTCCCGTCCCGCGGCCGCCTTGCTCACCCGGGCCGAGCCCGTGAGAAAGATACCGAGCGCGCGCCGGAAATGCTCCGGGCTGTAGATGGTCCCGCCGCGCGGAAACGTCTCCGAAGTACACAGTGCATCCGCCGCGGCGCGGCGGATGAAATCCTCCGGCACCTCTCTGAAGAGGAACGTGCGCCGCAGCAGCCGCAGCTCCGCAGGCCTGAGCGGAGTCTCCAAAATACCACCTCAAATGTATCATTTGAAACATTTTTCTAGAGTATATATAAAAAATGGAAAAAAGTCAAGAGGCGGAAAACGGCGTTTTCCGCCTCCCCCGAAATTGCCGGAAAGCCTCCGGGTCGTTCCGGCCGGACGATCCGTATAAAAGCACGCGTCTTCGAAAAACGCAAAAAAGCCACGCGGCGTCCCGCCGCATGGCAAATTCAGTCCGTCCGGAGGCGGACATGCGCCGCCGCAGGACACCTTCGCCCGCGGACACGTGTCCGCGGGCGCTTCCGCCGTGCGGAAGCAAGGGGGTTATCAAAGCCGCCCGGCGGCTTTGTATCCAAGGGGGACGTCGTCCCCCTTGGACTTCAGTAAAACGTCCCGACGACGCGGATCATCTCGCGGATGCAGTGGTCGTCGCAGGAGGGCAGGACGCGGAACCCCGAGGCGAGCACCTCCGGCGAGGCGTTGGCCGGGCAGAAGCCCACGCGCGCCACATGGAGCATAGGCAGGTCGTTCTGGTTGTCGCCGATGCAGTAGACATTTTCGCCCCGGATGCCCAGTAGCTCCGCCAGCCGCTGCACCATGCCGCCCTTGGTGCTTCCCTTGGCGGTGATTTCCAGCAGCACCGGATTGGAGAAGATGACCTCGTAGGAAGCGCCGTGGAGCCGCCGGAAATAGCGCTGCGCGCTCAGCAGAATGGGAGGCTCCCCTTCGACGATGACCTTCGTCCAGGGCCGCGGCATCTCCGCGGGCGAGCTGCACAGCGTGTAGCCCGTGCCCACGCGCGCCATATGGAGCCCGGTGATGCGGTTCGGGCGGCAGACGTAGATGTCCTCGCCGTGGTAGGCTTCGATGGCGAGCGCGGGAAAGGCCGTGAGAAGCTCCGCGATGTCCTCCGCCGCGCGGTCCGGGAGACAGGTTTCCAGAACGGCTCTGTCGGCTGCGAAATCATAGAGCGACGCGCCGTTGGAGAGGATCACGGGGGCGTTGATGGGCGCCATGTGCAGACAGGGCAGAAAGGTTCGTTTCGCGCGCCCGGTGGCCACGGTGAAACGCCCGCCCTCGGCGATAAAGCCCGCGATGGCCTTGTAGTTCTCGCGGGAGACGAGGTCGTCGGAATTGCAGAGCGTATCGTC
Source organism: Oscillospiraceae bacterium (assembly GCA_035391945.1). Lineage (GTDB taxonomy): Bacteria > Bacillota > Clostridia > Oscillospirales > Oscillospiraceae > DAOPLW01. The sequence goes on from DAOPLW010000011.1 coordinate 11,462, forward strand.
GAAATCCGACGCAATGAGAACGCCGTCAAATTTTCCCACGCCGAACGCCTCCTCCCCTGCTATGATACAAAAATCCTGCCGCACTTGTGCCGGAGCGGCAGGAAACATTTCGCGGCGCATATCGCGCCGCGCCTTTGTGTACTTTTGACCACTCGACCGAAATATTTTAACGCCTGTTTGCCAATTCTGTCAAGACGTTTACGAAATAATCCGGCAGAGGGCACGCGAGCTCCATGACTTTCCCGGTGCGCGGATGCGTAAAGCGCAGCGCGGATGCGTGGAGGCACTGGCCCGGAAGCCCCGGGTAGGGTTTTTTTGCGCCGTAGACCCGGTCCCCCAGGAGCGGATGGCCGATGTAGGCCATGTGGACGCGGATCTGGTGGGTCCGGCCCGTCTCCAGGCGGCAGCGGACGTGCGTGGCGCCCTCGTAACGCGATACGACCTCGTAGTGCGTCACGGCGCGCCGGCCGCCGGGAACGACGGCCATGCGCTTGCGGTTCTTGGGATCCCGCGCGATGGGCGCGTCCACGGTGCCCTCGTCGTCCCGAAGGCCGCCGCGCACCACGGCGTCGTAGGTGCGCGCCATCGTGTGGTCTTTGAGCTGCGCGGCGAGCGCGAGATGGGAAAAGTCGTTTTTCGCCGCGAGGATAAGCCCGCTCGTGTCCCGGTCAATGCGGTGGACGATGCCCGGCCGTTTTGCCCCGCCGATGCCGGAGAGCGAGTCACCGCAGTGGAAAAGCAGGGCGTTGACCAGCGTGCCGTCCGCGTGGCCCGGCGCGGGATGGACGACCATGCCCACGGGCTTGTTGACCACGATGAGGTCGCCGTCCTCGTAGACCACGTCCAGCGCGATCGCCTGCGGCGCGGCCTCGATGGGCTCCGGCTCCGGCAGGGAGACGGCGAGGAGCGTGCCCGCCGGAATCCGGTCGTTTTTTCGGACGGTTCTGCCGCCGGAGGTGACGAGGCCCCCCTCCAGGAGCCGCTGCGCGGCCGAGCGGGTGAGGTCCGGCACCGCCCCGGCCAGGAGCGTGTCCGCCCGCAGGCCGTCAGGCTCCGCCGTGACCGTCAGAAGTTTCATCGGAAGGCCCCTTTTCCAGCTTGTCGTAGAGGAAGACCACGTAGACCATGAGGAAGATGGCCGAGAGCGTCACGCAGATGTCGGCCACGTTGAAAACCGCGAAATTCACAAAAAGGGGGCGGAACATGTCCACCACATAGCCCAGCCGCACGCGGTCGATTAGGTTCCCCACGGCGCCCGCGAGGAGGACCGAGAGCGTCCAGTTTCCGAGCGGGTGCCGGAAAAACCCCTGGATGAGCGCCATCGCGAGGAGAAACGACACCGCGGCGGACGCGAGGGCCAGAACCCAGGTCGCGCCCGAGAGAAAGGAAAACGCCGCGCCCGTGTTGTGCATGTTCGTGAGCTCCAGGATGTGCGGGAGGAACGGCACGGCCCCGCCGAGCGGGATGCGCGTCGCGACCAGGTACTTGACGACCTGGTCGAGCGCCACGAGCGCCGCGATGACGATTGCATAAACCATAGCAAAGACTCCTAATGCGAGGGGGAACCGGACCCGGTCCGCCTCAGCCCTGTCAAATTCGCGCCCGGCGCGGGTCCAGACCCGCGCACACGCCGGCGTGCCGCCGTCCTCCGCCGCGCCGGGCCCGGATTTTCCGGCGGCAGGTCGAAGCCGTTTCCCCCGGCGGACGTGCGCCCGGCAGGGCGGCCGGTTTTCTTCCGCAAACCTGGACGGATCGCGCAGCCGGGGGCGGCCGGAAAGCAGGCCGGAGCCGGCGTTTCTCCCTTTAGGACAGGTCCGCCAGATCGAGGTATTTGTAGCCGCTCTCGGCGATGTGCTCCTTGCGTCCGGCGAGGTTTTCGCCGAGGAGCAGGTCGAAGGTCTCGGCCGTGCGCATCGCGTCGCAGGGCTTTACGCGGATGAGCCGCCGCGTGGCGGGGTTCATCGTCGTGAGCCACATCATTTCCGGCTCGTTT
>DAOPLW010000012.1:0-13235 GCA_035391945.1 Oscillospiraceae bacterium
CCCCTTCCCCCTTCTCGGGGACCAGGAGGAGTCCGTTCGTTCCCGCCTCCAGCCGGTAGGCCGTCTTTTCAAAAAAACCCGTCTTCAGCCAGACGATTACACCCATATACACCACCCCGCCTTCCGTCTGGTTCCAGCATATCGAAAATCAGGCGGCCGGACAACGGAACGGAGCAATCTGGCAATGACAAAACTGGCACGGATCGTGCCAGTTTTGTCCTGCAGCGCGGGCTCTCTTTTCCTCTTTATGCGACTGAAATCCGCGCGTTCTGACAACGGAAGAATTGACACCAACATGGCGGTTCCGTATAAACAAAATGTAATAAATTCCCTTATTTCCATTTTAACGCAATCACCGTCCGTCACCGGAAGCGGGATCCCGGGCCGTTTTTTGCCATGCCCTCCCCCGTCCGGCTATGAAAAAGCGGTCCGGCAGGGCGACCGCGTGAAGACATATTTCGCATTTTGAGGGCAGCTTCGCCGGGACATAGAAAAAAGCAAACGCCCATTCTACTATGAAGCGGGAGGATACCAAATGAAACGGAAGCTTTTGAAAAAACTTGCGTCCTTTGCCCTGACCCTGACCTTGCTCCTGAGCCTTCTGCCCGCGGTGACGCTGCCGGCGAGCGCGGCGGGCACCTCTCTCGGCGCCGGAGACATCGCCTTCGTCGGGATCAATTCGGACGGAGACGACGATTTTTCATTCGTTCTGCTCAAGGACATCGCGGCGGGAACGTCCGTCTATATCACCGGCAAAGGCTGGAACGACGGCGCAGGGTTCTATTCGATTACAGGAGACGGGGTCTGGCAATGGTCCTCCACTTCGGACCTTTCGGCCGGTACGGTGGTACATATCAAAACAACCAATAACGGAATTATTGAAGCCGGGAGCCTGGCCGTCTCTACCGGTTCGGTTTCCGTGCTTGAAAATAACGGCAACACGGTTTCGTATAGCGGAGACCAGTTGTTTCTGTATCAGGGAACAGCGGCAAGCCCAACGATCATAACGGGCATCCATTGGAACGTCGAAACCGGCTCCACCACGGGCAACTGGGACGGGTCGGCGACCGCAGCGCAGACTTCCGCCCTGCCTGATACGCTGACCAACGGCGTTAACGCAATCTGGGTCTACGGCGCGGGCCCGACCGAGTATGACAATTTCAGATATAAAACAACCGCCACGGCCTCGGGAACGCCGGCCGAGCTGCGCGCGACCATCAATGATATCGCGAACTGGGACGTGGATGAAACAAACGCAACCGCCTATACGCTCTATCCATTTCCGGTCCCCTTCACCGTGGCGGCCGCCACACCGTCCGTGACCCTGGTCTCCCCGACCAGCGGCCCTTCGACCGGCGGGACGGACGTGACCATCACGGGCACAAATTTTACAGGCGCCACGTCGGTCAGTTTCGGCGGTACGGCGGCCGCAAATGTAGTGGTCGTGGACGACACGACCATTACGGCGACGACGCCCGAAGGGACAGCGGGCGCCGCGGACGTCTCGGTGACAACGGAGGGTGGGACCGGCACGGGCGAGGATCTGTTCACCTACATAGCAAACGCCGCCCCCACGGCGGGCTTCGGCAAGGCGATGGAATTTAACGGCACGGATGAAAAAATAGTGGTTCCGTACAACACGGGCCTGGATTTCTCCGGCGCCTCGAACATGACGATTTCCATGTGGTTTTACCAGGGGACCGCCCAGGCGTCGGTTCTGTACAACATGGATTCCCAGAACGGCGAGTTCAAAATGTACATCTATCTATGCGCAGACGGGCGCCTGCTGGTCGCCTGCAACAAGCAGGGCTCAGATTGGCAGACAAATGCGGGTGCGGCGATTCCTCTCAACCAATGGCATCATTTTGCATTCACAAAGTCAGGCACACAAGTGACCGCCTATGTGGATGGCGAAGCGTATCTGACGATGACGCTCAACGCAACCACGGCTTCGGCCGCCGCCAACAGTCAGAGCGTGTATTTCGGCGGTAAAAGCAGTGATTTTTTAGGCGGCTATCTCGACGAGATTCAGGTCTACAGCGCCGCCCTGACGCAAACAACCATTCAAAATTGGATGTACCGTGAAGTTGATTCCAGCCATCCGAATTACGGCAGCTTGGTTCTCCACTACAGTTTTAACGATGCGAACGCGTCGGCTGCCACGGATGAAACCGGAGATCACGACGGGGCCATTACCAATATGGACGCCTCCAACTATGTCCCTTCCACGGTGCGCGGCTGGACCACCGACGAGGACACTGCCGTGTCCGGCTACCTCATCGGCTCCGACGACGACGGGGACGCGCTGACGTACGAGATCGCCGGCCAGGGGAGCCTGGGCGCGGCGGCCGTCACCTCGGGCAACCGCTTCACCTACACGCCCGCCGGCAACGCCAACGACTCCGACAGTTTCACCTACAAAGTGACCGACGCCCACGGCGCGCAATCGGCGGCGCAGACCGTGAACGTCGCCATTACGCCGGTGAACGATGACTCCGCCGTCACGGGGCTTCCTTCCGATATCACGGCCGCCGAAAACACGGCGGGCAACGTGGACCTCTCGACGGCGACCTTTTCCGACGCGGACTCGGGCACGAACGACGTTTCCCTGACCCTGACGGCGAGCGGCGGCACCCTTTCAGCTTCCTCGGGCGGCGGCGTGGCCGTTTCAGGCTCGGGAAGCGCGGCGCTGACCCTGACCGGGACCGCTTCCTCCATCGACACTTACCTGAACACCGCCTCCAACATCCAATATACCGGCCCGGCGGGCGTGAGCGGCAACGACGCGGCGACCCTTACCCTCACCGCCAACGACGGGGGCAACACGGGCACGGGCGGCGGGACCACCGTCACCCTCGGCACCGTCAGCATCGACATCGCGGAGGCTGCGCCCACGGTGACGAACGTCACCTCGGCAAAGGCGGACGGCACCTACGGCATCGGCGATGAAATCGCAATCAGCGTCACCTTCTCGAAACCCGTTTCCGTCACCGGGACGCCGCAGCTGACGCTGGAAACCGGACCTGTCGACAGAACAATCGATTACGCATCCGGTTCCGGAACGGACACGCTGACCTTCTCCTACACGGCGCAGGCGGGCGACGAGTCGGCCGACCTCGATTATACGTCCGCTTCCGCGCTCGCGCCGGGCGGCGGAACGATCAAGGCGGCGGGCGGCACGGACGCCGTTCTGACCCTCCCGGCGCTGGGCGCCTCCGGCTCGCTCGCCGCAAACAAGGCCATCGCGATCGCGGCCTTCCCCACGGTCACGCTGCATGTGGGCGCCTCTTCCATTTCCGAAAACGGCGGCGCCTCGACGATCACCGCCACATTGTCCGAAGCTTCCACCCAGGACGTGGCCGTGAGCCTGTCCTATTCGGGAACCGCGACCGGCGGAAGCGATTACGGCGCGCCCAGCGCGAGCATCACCATCCCGGCAGGCAGCCTCTCCGCCGGCGCGGCGGTGGGCATCACCGCGACTCAGGACAGCATCCTTGAGGGCAGCGAAACGATCGTCATCGACATCTCGTCGGTTTCAAAGGGCTTTGAAGACGGCACGCAGCGGCAGACCGTCACCATCGCGGACGACGACGTCGCGGTTGCGGTCTCCGTCTCGAGCCCGACGGCGAACGGCAGCTACCGGGCGGGAGATACCGTCTCCGTTACGGTGACCTTCTCTTCCGCCGTTGACGTGACGGGTGCGCCCGGGATCCTTTTGGAAACCGGAACGACGGATCGGGCCGCAGACTATGCGTCCGGTTCCGGAACGGCCGCGCTGGTCTTTTCCTGCACGGTTCAGGCGGGCGATACCAGCGGCGACCTGGACTACGCCGGCACAGATTCGCTCAGCCTGAACGGAGGTACGATCCAAAGCGGCGGATTTGACGCGGGCCTCACTCTCCCGGCGCCGGGCGCGGCGGGTTCGCTGGGGGCAAGCAAGAGTATCGTGATCGACACAGCCGCTCCGGCCGCGCCCTCGACACCCGATCTGACCGCAGCCTTCGACACGGGCGCCTCCGATACGGACGACATCACGAGCGACACGACGCCGACCTTCACGGGCACGGCGGAGGCCGGAAGCACGGTGACGCCCTCCTCCGCCGACGGCGCCCTGGGAACAGCGGCGGCCGACGGCAGCGCGGCATGCATCAGGACGGGCATCACCACCGGCACAAGCGAGACGACGCTTTCGCCGAAGGCCGGCATCACCCGCGCCGAGGGCGCGGTCATGGTCCGGAGACTGCTCCAAAAATCCGATCTGATTTAACTTTGCAATTCGGAACGCGGTGCGGAAGCGCGGTACGGGATCTGTTCGGTGCGGCGCCCGGCCGTCCGTTCAAGAAAAGCGCCTCGATCGCCGGACAAATTGCGCAGAACCACTGAAAAAGATCCTGGCGGAACGTCTTGCCCGATCAAAACCCTCCCAATCTCTGTGAGGCGATCTTCTCTATCAGAAAGTAAGGTCAGCCCGGGAGAGCTAAATTCCATCCGACAAACGCTCCAAAGGCCGATGCTAAGCTGGTCGGCAAGCAAGGGGGGCGCGGACGAGAGTCCGCGCCGCCTTTTTGCCTGAATTCGGCAAAATCTTTTGTGCATTCCGACAAAATAAAAAAATATTTGTTTTTCATGTCCCCGTTTCCCGCTTTCCGTACATATAGGGGGTAAGGGCGTTATAGCCGCGGCGGGGCAGGGGACGGGCCCCGCGGAGCGCGGCCGTGCTTCTTTCCCGCGCACTTCCGGGCACTCAGGCGGCATGCCTCCCGTGCGCGCATTGCCCGCCGGAAGCGGGCCGTTCCCGAGGGGCAGCCGGAGAAATTCCCCTTCTCCGGAGCCGGAGCCCAGCCGCCATACGCCCGAAAACGCGCTTGCGGCGGCGCCCGCAGAAAGTGGAAAGGAGGTGAGACCCTTGGGGTAACCCCGTTTGAGCCGGACCCTCCGGCTTGACGGGAACGTGTAAGTCACATAAGATGAAAGGAAAACAAAAATGAAAAAGCGGATTATCTCTAATTGTGCTTAGTGCAGCTTTAATGTGCTCTTTTTGCATTCCAATTTCTGCCGTTGCGGCTGGTCCCAGTGTGGTAGAGGCAACCAATGAAAATGGAAGCACGATTACAGTGGATCTCTCATCCAAGGATATTTACAATGCAAGACCCGGAATATGGAGAAGTAAAAACCCTTCCTATAGAAAGCAGCGAGATGACCTTTGAAGGGTTCGGAATTTCCAATCTAGCAACTGCCTTTGCAGCTGATCCCAATATGCACAATGTCCGGTTGGATGGTTCTACATTGACCTATACGTTGCCCGACGGCACGAGAGCCAGAATTGTTGAAACTGTCGATAACGCCGGAATCCGTATTCTGGACATTACAGAGGGAACGCAGACTGATCGTCTTACATTTGATTCAGCTCGCAATGAAATTTTACTCAATGGTACGCCTGTAAAGATTTCTATGAAAAAAGCGTATGTATTTTATCAAATTAACGGCGCTGACAGCACGGGCGGGGCGAAAACAGTTTGGATATTTATGGGGAGAAGCTATCCGGACATTGAGGTCGAGCAAGATATCCGGACGTTTAGCAACTCGCTGCTATATTCGCTCATGCTGGTGGCCTTTGGCGATATTGTTGCCGGGGGACAGGCGGCCGCAAGCGCATGTATACAATTGGCAATAGACCTTGGAAGCCCATATTACGGTGTCTATGGTATCAGAGATATGTATCACGATCCGAGTTACTACGGCTATAAATACAAAGATATCCTATACCCAGATAGTAGTTTTAGCACTTATGTCAGAACGGATACAACTGAGGTTTGGACGTGAGCAGAATGGCCCTCAACGATGATCACGACCACATGGGACAAATTAGGAGACGAAATCTATGCTTATTCTTGTCGCCGTCGGGGTGGTAATGCTGGTTGCATTGCTTGTATTAAACTGGAAAATGGATGCCACAAAGGTACGACGATATCAAATTTTTGTTAAAGTGTTTGGTATAGCCGGCATGGCATGGGCCACGTACTTTTCGCCGCGTCCGGCGCAGATGCCCTTGGCGGGGCAGGTTACGCTTATGTTCATTTGCGCATGGTTTTTTGTCACTGAATACATACAGTACAGAAAGAAAGAGGTTGATGCTCAGGAAACAAAAGACATTGAACAGAAGATCGTATCGCGTATCGTAATAGAATTAATTTTGATCGCCACCGCGATCTATCCTATGCTCGCACCTGTTTGATAACGAACCACATCCTTAATATTGCGACTCTCGCCGGTGCATTGGCGCAGCAGCACGGGCGCGGAGGTAAGCGCCCTCGTGCGTGGTTTTCTTTCGACGCTTCCCAAAGAGGAGCGGGAGGCCATGTGCGGAAGGTTCGTCCTTGTGTTTGGAGAGCAGGGAAGCGCGCGACTTCATTCGCTGGACATCGACTGCTACCGCGTCCCGGAAGAGATCACGCTTCCGGAGGATCTGGCAGTGGGAGTGATAGCGTATCATGATTTACGTCTTCTTCCCGCTGTTGACGGCGTAGTATGCCGGGCGGACGCCGAAGGCTTAGCAGCCCCGCTGGACGCCATTCTGGAAGGCTCGGTACAATGCGACCTAAAAGGCGGGGAGCTTGCGAAGGCGGCTTTGTATGGTACGGCATCCCCCAACTCTGTGCAATTGCGGGAATCGCTTCCTCCACGCGAAGCGTATCTCGTGCCTTAATGCGTCAAAAAGGGGGCGCGGACTTTCGTCCGCGCCCCCTCTGATTGATCCCGTAATCACTCGGCCGCGGGCAAAGCGGTCCGCATGGTCACGCCCGCTTCGCCCCGCATCCCGTTTCGCGTCGGGGCCCGCCCCGCCTTTTACGCCTCCGCGATGTCGCCCACGCCGTCCAGGACCAGCCGCGGGCGGTAGGGGTATTGCCCCATGCCCTCCCGCGTGGTCACGCCGGTAAGCACCAGGATCGGGTCCAGGCCGCTCTCGATGCCCGCGATGATGTCCGTATCCATCCGGTCGCCGATCATGGCCGCCTCCTCGGAGTGGACACCCAGCATCCGGATGCCCGTGCGCATCATGAGGGGGTTCGGCTTCCCCACGTAATACGCGTTTTTCCCCGTCGTGAGCTCGATGGGCGCGACGAGCGCCCGGCAGGCGGGCAGAATGCCGTCCACCCAGGGCGCGGTGAGGTCCGTGTTCGTCCCGATGAGCTTCGCCCCGTTCATCACGTGGCGCATCGCGTGGCAGATCGTATCGAAATTGTAGTTGAGCGTCTCGCCCACGACCACGTAGTCCGGGTCGACGTCGTTGACCGCGATGCCCGCGTCGTGCAGGGCGTTGAACAGTCCCGGGTCCCCGATCACATAGGCGCTGCATCCGGGACTCTGCCGACTCAAAAATTTGGCCGTGGCCAGCGCGCTCGTGTAAAAATGGCTCTCGTCTATGTCAAGGCCCATGCGCCAGAGTTTCTGCTGGAGCTCCTTCGGCGTTCTGCCGCTTGCGTTCGTGAGGAACAGATATTTCTTGTCCTCCCGGTAAAGCCAGTTTACAAACTCCTTCACGCCGGGAAGCAGGCGGTCACCGTGATAGATCACACCGTCCATATCGCAGATAAAACCTTTTTTCGCCCTAAGCGTCTCCATCTCAAAACCCTCTCGTATCAAATTCCAGATCGAATCAATTATAATGGCCCGGAGCAGAATAGGGAAGCCTTCCCCCGTGAATTTATCGTAAAATTATAGTTTCACAACAAATGCCGATATTCATTCCACATTCCGTTCCGCCGTCCGTTTTGCAAAAGCATCCGTTTTCCATCGTCCGGCCCCGCATGGCGGGGGAAGCGAGGCCCGCCGGGCCGCGGTCTTTCCGGAAGCCCAAAAGATCCAGGTTTGTTGACGGACCGCCGCGGGAGGAGTAAAATACAGGAGCGTTTCCCGCGGCCGGATCGGCCGGCCGCGGACCGGGGTCGCCGCTTCCCCCGGGTCCGTCCACCCCGCGAAACGGCCAGCGCCCGGAGCAGGCTTTTCCTGCGGCCGTGCGCCGGAAAGGATGTCGACCGATGAAAAAATTTTTCTGCACCGCTGTGTTTTTTCTCCTGATCCTCGCGCTGGTCTTCGCCTGCGTCAGGGGCGTCGTCATGGACCTTAGCTTCTACGAGACCGAGTACGCCGCGCTCGGCACCGCCGGGGACATCGGCATGAGCCAGGCGGACCTCATGGCGGCGACCGAGCGCCTGCTCCTCTATATGGAGGGCGACGTCCCGGACCTGGACGTATCCGCCGTCGTGAACGGCGCGGAGCGGCAGGTCTTTAACCTCCGCGAGCGCGCCCACATGGTGGACGTGGCGGCGCTTTTCCAGGGCTGGATGCTCTACGAGAAGCTCGCCTTCGCCGGAACGGCGCTGACCGTCCTTCTCCTCCTCCTCGCCGCGAAGGAGCGGCGGCTTTCGTTTTTCGCCCGCTGCTACCGCAACGCCGCTTTGATCTTCGGCGTGCTGCTCCTCGCGATCGGCGTCTGGGTGCTCCTGGATTTCGAGTCCTTCTGGATCTCGTTCCACCACCTTTTCTTCCGCAACGACCTCTGGCTTCTCGACCCCGCCACGAGCATCATGATCAATATGTTCCCCGAGGTCTTCTTTAACCGCATGGTCACGCGCATCGTCGTTCACGCGCTCCTGGCCGTCGGCATCCCCTTTCTTGCCGCCGCGGTCTATCTCCGGCGCAAGAAGCGTCCTTAACGCCGCACACAATGCAAAAGGCGGGCCGGCATTGCCGGCCCGCCTTTTTGTCCCTGTTTTACGGAAGCAGCGTGAAGGAAACGCTCACGGTGAGCTGCAGCTTTCCCTCCGCCGGATTCCTGTACCAGCGCTCCCGGTTCCCGGCCCGGTCGCTCGCCGTCACGCGCACGAGCGTATATTCCCCCTTCTCCTTGACGGAGGTGTTTTTCACGGTGCCGGAGTAGAGGTCCGTCTCTCCCTCGCGCTCGAGCGTAACGAGGATCCCCTTGCCGGACGCGTTTTCAAAGCGCGCCTGGACGCTGTCCACGCCGGTCAGATCGTCCGTCACCTGCGCGGTGACGGTGATTTCCACGTTCTTTTTCGCCGTCACGTCGTCCAGCGCGAGGCCCACGAGGACCGGCGGCGTCTCGTCGAGCGTCGTGAAGCCGTTCTGCATCGTAATCGTCGGGTTGGACGGCAGGGCGACTTTTTTGTTGTTCTTGGTCACGTCCTCACGACGGCAGTAGATGCGGCGGTTCCCGGCGTTGTCCATGAGCGTCACCTGGTCGAGCTGGAAGACGCCGTCCGGCTCGTAGTAATTGATACTCAGCCAGCCGCGGTAGGCGCCGTCCGAATAGTCGGAGGGGCGCAGGACCTTGCTGTACGTGCGCTCGTTCTCGGGGTTTTCAAATCGCACGGTGATATGGTCGATGCCGCTGCCCGCGTCCGAGGCCTCCACCACCAGATAGAACTGCTCGTCGTTATCCTTCACGCGCGTATCCGTGACGGCGACGGAGGAAAGATTCGGCGGCGCGGTGTCGGCCGCGGCCGCGGCCGTGCCGCAGAGCAGAAGCACGGAGAGCGCAAGGGCCAGGGGGCGTTTCATCGAGATTCTCCTTTCGGGAAGCATACCGCTTGATTAACAGTGTTAATCATATCATGCCGTGCCGGAAAATACAATGCCGCCGCGCAAAAAACTTTTTCGCCGGGCGCGCTTCCACCTCAGGCCGGGCGGGCCCGCGCCCCGGTGTTTTTCGCCCGCGGACGGAGCCCGCAGAACCGTCTTCTCCGTCCATTCGGGCGAAACGCACAAATCAAGACAAAAAAAACCGCTTTGAACCATGTTTTTTGTCCTTTAATTGCCTTGACGTAAAAAAAGCAGGATGTTATGATGTTACCGCTTAGGGAAATCCGGGGATACATGACAGCACATAGAGGTGTAACGTCATGTATTTTTTTGTTGGAGGGAAATGATATGGACAGAAAGACGCCTCTCTACGACATACACCTGAAATACGGCGGAAAGATCGTCTCTTTCGGCGGGTATCTTCTGCCCGTGCAGTACGGCAGCGGCGTCATCGCCGAGCACATGGCCGTGCGCACGAAATGCGGGCTCTTCGACGTGTCGCACATGGGCGAAATCCTCTGCGAGGGGCCGGAGGCTCTCACGGAAGTAAACCGCCTGCTCACGAACGACTTCACCGATCTCACGATCGGCGCGGCGCGCTACAGCCCCATGTGCAACGAGCGCGGCGGCACGGTGGACGACCTGCTCGTTTACCGGACGGGCGAGACGCGCTATCTTCTCGTCGTGAACGCCTCCAACCGGGAGAAGGACTTCGCCTGGATGCAGGCGCACCGCGAAAAGGCGGACTTTACCGATATCTCCGACACGGTCGCGCAGCTCGCGCTGCAGGGCCCGCTCGCGGAAAAAATTCTTCTCCGTCTCGCGGATCAAAACGACATTCCCGAAAAATATTATACGTTTAAGGCCGGCCGAAATGTCGGCGGCGTCAAGTGCCTCGTCTCCCGCACCGGCTACACGGGCGAGGACGGCTTCGAGCTTTACTGCGCCGCAGGCGAGGCGGCTCGGCTCTGGGAGCTTCTCCTGGACGCCGGAAGGGGCGACGGGCTCATCCCCTGCGGGCTCGGCGCCCGGGACACCCTGCGCCTGGAAGCCGCGATGCCGCTCTACGGCCACGAGCTCTCCGAGGAAATCTCGCCGCGCGAGGCGGGGCTCGGCATCTTCGTCAAAATGAAAAAGCCCTCGGACTTTATCGGCAAAGCCGCGCTCGAAATCGCCGGCGCTCCCGCCAGGAGGCGCGCGGGCCTGAAAGTCACCGGCCGCGGCATCGTCCGGGAGCACATGCCCGTTTTCGCCGGCGAAGCGCAGGTGGGCGTCACCACCAGCGGCACCCACTGCCCGTACCTCGGCTACCCCGCCGCGATGGCGATCCTCAATAAGGACGCCTACGCCGTCGGGAAAACGGTCGAGGTCGAAGTGCGCGGCCGCCGCGTCGAGGCCGAAATCGTACCCCTTCCCTTTTACAAGCGCGCCTGAACCAACGTCCGGTATTTTTTAGAATAAAAAATCTGTTTGTATTCAGGAGGTAATCCCCATGAACCACCCCGCCGAACTCAGTTACACCAAATCCCACGAGTGGGTCCGCGAGCTCGACGACGAGAGCGTTCTCGTCGGCATCACGGACTTCGCGCAGCATGAGCTGGGCGACCTGGTCTTCGTAAACCTGCCCGAGGTCGGAGACGACGTCGTCGCCGGCGAGCCTTTCGCGGACGTGGAATCCGTCAAGGCCGTCTCGGACGTTTACAGCCCCGTGACCGGCCGCGTGGCCGAGATCAACGAGGCCCTGCTCGACGCGCCGCAGCTGATCAACGAGGCCCCCTACGAAGCCTGGTTCATCCGCGTGGAAGACGTGGCCGATACGGAGGATTACCTCTCCGCCGAGGATTACGTCGCCTTCACGCAGGAGGAGGCGTGACTCCGCTTTTCCCCTCCTTCCAAAACTTCAATGAAATCAGGTGAACACGATGGGTTCCTATCTCCCCAACACCGAGGCCGAACAGCGGGACATGCTGCGCGAGGCCGGATACGATAGCTTCGACGCGCTCTTTTCTTCCATCCCGGCCTCCGTGCGGCTCTCGCGGCCGCTTGATCTTCCCGCCGGGATAAGCGAGCTGGAGGCGCGGGCAGCGATGGAGGACATGGCCGCCGGGAACGTGCGCTTCCGCCATGTCTTCCGCGGCGCCGGCGCCTACAGCCACTATATCCCCGCCATCGTCAAAAGCATCGTGGCGAAGGAGACCTTCCTCACGGCCTATACGCCCTACCAGGCGGAAATCAGCCAGGGCGTGCTACAGAGCATCTTCGAGTACCAGACGATGATCTCAGAAGTGACCGGCATGGCCGCCTCCAACGCCTCGCTCTACGACGGCGCCACCGCCACCGCCGAGGCCGCCGCCATGTGCCGCGACCGGAAGCGGAGCGCCGTATGCATCTCCGCGGCGGTGAACCCAGAAACCATCGACACCGTGCGCACCTACTGCTTCGGGAGCGGCGCCGCCTTCCGCCTCGTTCCGGAGAAGGACGGGGTCAAGGACGCCGCCGCGCTCGCCGGGGCCCTCGGGGACGACGCGGCCTGCCTCATCCTCCAGCAGCCGAATTTCTACGGCAATCTGGAGGACGCCCATGCGTTGGGCGAGGCCGCCCACGCGGCAGGCGCAAAGTTCGTCATGAGCGTCTACCCCATGTCCCTGCCGCTTCTCGAGACGCCCGCCGACTGCGGCGCGGACGTCTGCGTGGGCGAGGGACAGCCCCTCGGCATGCCGCTCTCCTTCGGCGGGCCCTACCTCGGCTTTATGGCCGCGACGGACGCGATGACGCGGAAACTCCCGGGACGCATCGTGGGCGAGACGACCGACCACGAGGGGAGGCGCGCCTTCGTCCTCACGCTCCAGGCCCGCGAGCAGCACATCCGGCGCGAGAAGGCGTCCTCCAACGTCTGCTCCAACGAGGCTCTCTGCGCGATGACCGCCGCGGCGTACCTTTCCGCGATGGGCCCCTCCGGCCTGCGCGAAGCCGCCGAGCAGTGCGTCTCCAAGGCGCACTACCTCGCGGACGCCCTCTCGTCCGCCGGTCTGGCCTTAAAATACGACGCGGAGTTCTTCAACGAGTTCGTCACGACCTCGCGCGTCCCGGCTTCCGACATCCTGGACGCGCTCGAGGCGCGCGGCATCCTCGGCGGTTTGGCGCTAAACGACCACGACATTCTCTGGTGCGCCACGGAGTGCAACGCCAAAGCGGAGATGGACGCCGCCGCCGCCGCGGTAAAGGAGGTCACGGGGAAATGAACCTGATTTTTGAGACAAGCCGTCCCGGCCGCCGGCTGACCCTCCTGCCCCCCTGCGACGTGCCCAAGGTCACGCTCCGCGCGCCCGGGCGCAAAACGCCGCCGCGCCTCCCGGAGGTCAGCGAGCAGGATCTCAGCCGCCACTATTCCGCCCTCGAGCGCCGCGCCCACGGCGTGAACAACGGCTTTTACCCGCTCGGCTCCTGCACCATGAAATACAACCCAAAGCTCAACGAGGAAGTAGCCGCCCTCCCGGGCTTCACAGGCATTCACCCCCTCCAGCCGGCGCGCACCGCGCAGGGCTGCCTCGAGGCGATGCACCGCACGGAGACGGCGCTCGGTGAAATCACGGGCATGGACGCCTTCACGCTCCAGCCGGCCGCCGGCGCGC
>DAOPLW010000013.1:0-11718 GCA_035391945.1 Oscillospiraceae bacterium
CGTTGTTGCGGAATCCGCCAACCCGCAGGGAGACGTTCTCTGGGGCGGCGGAGCCGATTCCCTGGCCGCCTATAAGGATTACTTCCAGCCCTATGTCTGCGCCAACGACGCCGTGATCGACGACGCGTTCAAGGACGCCGACGACCTGTGGATCGGCGAGAGCCCGCTGCCCATGGTCATCATCTACAACAAGCAGCTTCTCGAGGAAACCGGCCTCACGCCCGACGACCTGACCGAGTGGAGCGGCCTTCTCGACCCCGCCCTCAAGGGCAAGATCGCTTACGCCTCTCCCGCGAAGTCCGGCTCCGCCTTCACGCAGCTTTGCACGATGATCTTCGCCGCCGGCAGTGAGGACGCCGGCTGGGAGTTCGTCAAGGAGTTCTACGCCAACCTCGACGGCAAGGTGCAGGACAGCTCCGGCAACTGCCACAAGCTCGTGGCCTCCGGCGAGTACACGGTGGGCGTAACCATTGAGAAATCCGCCGTCCTCTACGCGGATAACGACAACATCGGCTATGTCTACCCGAAGCAGAACAGCGCCGTCCCCGACGGCGTGGCGCTCGTGAAGGACTGTCCGGACGAGGAGAACGCCAAGCTCTTTATCGACTTTGTCACCGGCTATGACTGCCAGAAGGCGCAGAATCTCGACTGGAAACGCCGCCCGGTGCGCAACGACCTGACGCCGGAGGGACTGATCCCGCTCTCCGAGATCGATCTGTGCAGCTACGATTTCGACTGGGCCGCCAACAACAAGGCCGATATTATCGAGCAGTGGCAGGACATCATGGTCGGCTGAGCTAAGTCCCAACATAACGTAAAAACCACAAGGTGGGGGGACATTCCCTGCGGAATGTCCCCCCCGGCCGTAAAAAGCCCGGACGCCCGTTTCCAGGCGGGGCGGGCGGACGGGTTTCTCGCAGCCGGCCGTTCTTCGCTTTTATCCGCGGAGGGGCCGCGGGCGGCAAAAGGCGGGCTTTCCGCCCGCCTCTCGTCCCGTTTCCCTCTCCGCCGGTTTTCCATGGTCCCAAAAACGATATGCCGTGACGCTAAAAAGAGCGGCGGGCGGACGCGCCGTTTTTTTAAGCGCCACATGCAGCACGGAGGTATCCTAAAGATGAGCAACGACGTCAAGATACGAAGCGCCGTCAAACGCTACGGGGACTTCACCGCGGTAAACGGCATCAGCCTGGACATCCGGCAGGGGGAGTTCTTTACGCTTCTGGGCCCCTCCGGCTGCGGCAAGACGACGCTTCTGCGCATGATCGCGGGCTTCAACGCCGTGGACGGCGGCGAGATCCTTTTCGGCGACCGGGTCATGAACGCCGTCCCCGCCCACAAAAGGGACATCGGCATGGTCTTCCAGAACTACGCCATCTTCCCCCACCTGACCGTGGAGGAAAACGTGGCTTACGGCCTCAAGGCCCGCAAGGTGCCGCCCGCCGAAATCGCCCGGCGCGTCACCACGGCGCTCGAGCAGGTGCAGATCGAGACGCTCCGCCGGCGGAAGCCCAACGAGCTCTCCGGCGGCCAGCAGCAGCGCGTCGCCCTCGCGCGCGCCTTCGTCATCGAACCGAGCGTTCTCCTCATGGACGAGCCCCTCTCGAACCTGGACGCGAAGTTGCGCGTTCAGATGCGCACCGTCATCAAGAAGCTTCAGCGCCGGCTCGGCATTACGACCATCTACGTCACCCACGACCAGGAGGAGGCCCTGGCCATTTCCGACCGCATCGCCGTCATGAAAGAGGGCGCCATCATGCAGGTCGGGGCGCCCCACGAGGTCTACGCCCATCCCCAGAACCCCTTCGTGGCCGGGTTTATCGGCATCTCCAATTTCATTTCCTGCGAGATCGGAAACGGCATCCTCTCCGCGGACGGCGTCTCGGTCCCCGCGCCGCTGCGGCGGCCCTACGAGGGCGCGGCGATCCTTTCCGCGCGGCCCGAGCAGCTCTTTTTCTCCGGCGAGGGCCTCCCCGGGACGATTTCGCTCTCCACCTTCCTGGGGGATTTCATCGAGTATGAGATCACGCTCGAAAACGGCCAGAACGTCCAGCTCAACGAGTACACCAAGGACGTCTCCGGCATCCGGCCGGACGGCGAAGCCGTGCACCTCTCCTTCGACCCCGGGAAGGTCGGCATCTACGCGGCGGACGGCGTGGAGGTGCTCTCATGCTAGGGCGGCGGCGCTTCGAATTCTGGTCGCTGGTGAAGCTTCTCATCATCCTGAGCCTTCTGCTCTTCATCATCTATCCGTTTTCCTCGCTCGTCACGCGCAGCGTCTTCTCCACCAAGGAGGAGGGCTTCACGCTCTATAATTTCATCCGCTTTTTCACCAAGCCGTATTACTTTTCCTCTCTCACGCACAGCTTCGTGGTCTGCGTCTCGGCCATGCTCACCACGACCGTCATCGGCGTTCCTATCGCCTATCTCATGACGCGCTACAACATCTTCGGCAAGAACCTGCTGCACATCGGGGTCATCATGGCGCTCATGTCGCCGCCCTTTATCGGCGCCTACTCCTGGATCATCCTCTTCGGCCGGGCGGGCGTCGTGACGGGCTTCTTCTCCAGATTCGGCGTGACGCTCCCCACGATCTACGGCAGGCTCGGCATCATCCTGGTCTTCACCTTTCACCTCTTCCCGTACGTCTATCTCTACGTCTCCGGCGCGATGTCGAGCATCGACAGCTCGCTGGAGGAGGCCGCGGAGAACCTCGGCTCCGGCAAGCTCGAGCGCATCCGGCGCATCACGCTGCCGGTGGTCATGCCCTCCATCGCGGCGGGCGCGGTGATGGTCTTTATGACTTCGCTCGCCGACTTCGGCACGCCCATGCTCATCGGCGAGGGCTACACGGTGCTGCCGGTCCTCGTCTATAACGAGTACATGAGCGAACTGGGCGGGAACGCCAACATGGCCAGCGCCCTTTCGGTCGTCATCGTCTTCTGCTCGCTGGCCGTCCTGCTCCTCCAGAAGTTCTGGATTGCGCGGAAAAACTACGTCATGACCGCCATGCGTCCGCCGCAGGAGGTGAAGCTCCGCGGCTGGCGGCGCTTTTTCGCCTCGCTCCCCATCTATCTCGTCACGGCCGTCGCGCTTCTGCCGCAGGTGGTGGTCGTCGTCATGTCCTTCCTGGAGCGGAGCTTCTCTGGCGTCGTTCTGGGCGTCAATCTGGAAAATTACCGGATCATCGCCAAGCGTCTTTCGACCAACATCACGAATACGTACTTCTTCTCGGCGGTGGCCATCGTCTTCATCGTCCTCATCGGCATGCTCGCCTCCTACATCGTCGTGCGCCGGAAGGGCAAGATATCCTCGCTCATCGACCTGCTCATCATGTTTCCTTACGTCATCCCCGGTTCCGTCCTGGGCATCGGGCTCATCGTGGCCTTCAACAAGAAGCCCCTCATCCTCACGGGCACCGCCGCCATCATGATCATCTCCTATATCATCCGGAAGATCCCCTACACCGTGCGCTCGGGGAGCGCTTTTCTCTACCAGAGCGACCCGGCCATCGAGGAGGCGTCCATCAACCTGGGCGTTTCGCCCATGCGGACCTTCTTCACGGTCACCGCGCGGCTCATGTTTCCGGGCATCCTCTCCGGCGCGATCCTCAGCTGGATCACCTGTATCAACGAACTGAGCTCCTCCATCATGCTTTACGGAGGCAAGACCTCCACCATCTCGGTGGCCATCTACCAGGAGGTCATGCGCATGAGCGACGGCACCGCCGCGGCGCTCGCCACGATCCTCACCGTCACCACCGTCGCCTCCCTGCTCATTTTCCTGCGCCTGAGCAAGGGGAAAGTCTCCGTCGTCTAGATGGTATCGAAACGGGCGCTTACCATCCGCCCTGCGGGCGGTTTCCCGTCCCGCCGCGCCCCTCTCCCCCGCAATGGAACAATCATTCCCGCCCGGCGGAAAACCGCCCGCAATCCCAATCTTTCGGCCCGCGCCGGCACCATCCGGCTTCCGGGACGAAAAAAACGCCGCCGGGCGCGGCGGCGCTTCCTGCCGTCCGGGACGGGCAGCCCCCGGGACGCTTTCAAGTACGAAACAATCGAGGATTTGTATGATCAGAAACATCGTATTCGACATGGGGCAGGTGCTCCTGCCTTTCGACGGCGCGGAGCATGCCGCGCGCTACACGGAAAACGCCGCGGACGCGGCGCTTTTATACCGGGAGGTCTTCTGTTCCATCGAGTGGCTGCAGCTCGACCGGGGCTCCATTACGGAAGCCGAGGCCGCCTGTGCCATGTGCGCGCGTCTCCCCGGGCGCCTGCACCCCAACGTGCACACGGTCTTCGAACGCTGGCACAAGGACTCCGCCTGCAACGAGGGCATGAGCCGCCTGGCGGGCGAGCTCGGCGACGCGGGCTACGGGCTCTACCTTCTCTCCAACACCTGCCAGCGTTTCCATGAGTTCCGCACGGTCATGCCGATCCTCGACCGCTTCGACGGCATCCTCATCTCATCGGACGTGCTGCTCTGCAAGCCGGACCCGGCCATCTACCGCCTGCTCTACAAACGTTTCTCCCTCGATCCGGCCGAGTGCTTTTTCGTCGACGACTCGCGCATGAACATCGAGGCCGCGCTCTTTACGGGCATGCGCGGCTTCGCCTTCGAGGGGGACGTCGGGGCGCTGCGCCGCGCGCTCGTGCGGGAGGGCGTCTCCGTCGGGACCGGGGATTAGGTGCTGCGGAGGCGGTCCCGGCGCGGGGGCCGCTTTCCCAAATACAGGTCAGGAGGAATACCGCATGGAAAAAGCGATCCTTTTGCTGGGCGATCCGGCGCTCTACGACGCATGCGGGGAAGTGACGGAGCAGGAACTCCCCCTACTTCCCCGGCTGGAGGAGGACCTGCGGGACACGCTTCTGGCTTTCCGCAGGAAAATGGGCGTGGGCAGGGCGATCGCGGCGCCCCAGATCGGGGTGAAAAAGCGCGTCATCTACCGGCACCTGGATACGCCGGTCCTCTTTGTCAATCCGCGGCTCGTCTTCCCGGACGGCGAGCTCTACGAAGTCCTGGACGACTGCATGAGCTTTCCGCATCTTCTCGTCCGGGTCATGCGCCACAGGCGGTGCGTCATCCATTACCGGGACACGCAGTGGAACGAGCGCACGATGGCATTCGAGGGCGACATGTCGGAGCTCATCCAGCACGAGTACGACCACCTGGACGGCATCCTCGCCACCATGCGGGCCATCGACAGCAAGTCCTTCGTCATGAAGGCGCACTGAGGCGGCCCATCCCGCAAAGCGGACAGCGGCCGCCGCGCATCCGTTTGCGCGGTACGAAAAATTCGGTTCTCCCCGCACCGCGCAATACCGCGCGTTATGGGAGAGCCCCACGGTTACAGGGGGTATCGGTTTGAAACGGTCGATTTTCGGCATGGTGCTTCTGGTCTGCGGCTCCGCGGGCTATCTGACGCTGCGCATTTTCCTTTCGCTCCACCCATGGGACTACAACGGCATCACCGGGCTCCGCGGGGCGCTTCTGGGGAACAATCTGCGCGCGCCTTACGTGATTTTCTGCGCCATGGGAATCCTGGGGCTCGTTATCTGCATCTACGAGGCCTATCTGCGAAAATAGGCCTTTTCAAAATAAGGGACGCGGCAGCCGAAAGCTGCCGCGTCCCTTATTTCCCCAAACTGCATACGCCGGGGCCCGCCGCCGCGCCCGGTTCTAGCGGTTGCGCAGGCGCTGGAAGACTCCGCGCTCGCAGACGTCCGCGCAGCGGCCGCAGCCGGTGCAGCGCGCGTCGTCCACCGTCACGGCGCCGTCCTTGATCGAGATGGCGCCCGCCCGGCATTCGGTGACGCACTTGCCGCAGAGATCGCAGCCGAAGTCGCACGGCGTCGCCATCCAGCTCGCCGCGCAGGCCGGCCGGGCGGCCGCCGAGCGCGGCACCGCCTCGATGATATGCCGCGGGCAGACGGAGATGCAGCGCATGCAGCCGTTGCATTTGTCGCGGTTCACCCGCGCGACGCCGTCGACCATGTCGATGGCGCCAACCGGGCAGCTGCGCGCGCAGCTGCCCAGGCCCAGGCAGCCGACGCGGCACTCCATGGGCCCGCCGCCGGGCAGAATCGCCGCAGCCGCGCAGGCGGCCGGGCCGTCGTAGGCGTAGCGCTGCGGCGCGGCAAGCCCGCCCGCGCAGCGCACGAAGGCGACGTATTTTTCCGGTTCCACCTCGTAGCGGCCCAACCGGTGCTCCAGCTCCAGCCGGCTCTGTTCGCCGCCCGGCTGGCAGCGGTCCGTCTCCGCGCGTCCCTCCGCCACGGCCATTGCGTAGGCCAGGCAGCCGGCGTGGCCGCAGCGGGTGCAGTCGAGACCCGGCAGGGCCTCCGCGAGTGTCTCCGCGCGGGCGGACGCCTGTTCGTCGCGCCCAGAGAGAAGCGCAAGGGCCGCCAATACGCCCGCCATACCGCACAGGAGCAGCGCCGCGATCAAAAGTCCCGACAAGCTCACGCACCCACCGCCTTTCTTCCCTCGTCCGTATGGTACATTTCAGTCCTCACCAAAGCCGCAGCCCCGTAAACCCCATAAACGCCATAGAGAGGAGTCCGAGCGTAATGAGCGCAATGGGAAACCCGCGGAAGCTCCCCGGGCAGTCGGCCATGTCGATGCGCTCGCGCACGCCGATGAAGAGCAGCGCCGCGAGCAGGAAGCCCAGCGCGCCGAAGATGCCGAAGAGCGCGGCCTGCGGCGCGGAAAGGTTCTCCTGGTTGGCGAGGAGCACCGCGCCTAAAATCGCGGTGTTCGTCATCACCATCGGCTGCGCGGCGTGCAGCGCGTCATAGAATCCGGGCAGCCGGCGGCGCATGAGCTCCTCCCCGCCCATGGAAAGGATCATGAGGACCCCCACACTCACCAGGAGCCTTAGATATTCGAGCCCCCGGGGCATGAGGAGGTACTCGTCCAGCAGCCGCACGAGCGGCGCGGCGGCCCCCACGAGCACGATCATCACTACGCCGTTCATAAACACCAGGCGCAGCGAGCGCGAGGCGTCGATGACCGCGCGTACGCCCAGAAAGCGCGTGAAAACAAAGTTTTCCAGGAAGAGCGCCGTGAGAGCCAGCGTGACCACGGTGCGAACGCTCATGGCTTTTTCCTCCTTCCGGCCGCCGCGGCGCCCTGGACCGCGGCAATGAGAAATCCGAAGAGCAGAAACCCGCCGGCCGGCTGCGAAAGCAGGCGCACCGGCGCGGTGCTCGCGAAGACGGGAAAGCCCGCGACCGTACCGCTGCCGAAGAGCTCGCGCAGAAGCGAGAGTCCGGCGAGCGCCGCGGTCATGCGAAGCCCGGTCAGGGCGCTCTGGAGGCCCGCCGGACGCAGCGGCATGCGCGAGGCCGTGCGGTCCACCCAGGCGATGAGGCTCCCGCTCGCCGCGATGAGCGGCAGGAAGATGCCCAGCGCGTCGTTCTGGGACGGAAGCCACGCCGAAAGGAGCATATCCGCCGCCGTCGTATAAACGGCGAAGAGCAGCAGCACCGTCACCTCCCGGAGCTTCTCCGGCACGCGGGAGGAGAGGAGCGAAATCGTGAGCGACGAGAGAACGAGCACCACCGTGATGCACAGGCCGATCGCCACGCCGTCCTGCAGGCGCGTCGTCACGGCCAGCGCGGCGCACATGCTCATGAGGAACGCCGCCGTCGGCTTTTTCACCGTGGCGCCGAGGTCTTCCAGCCATTTACGGATTGCCGACAAGGCTTTCCTCCCCCTCTCCCGTGGTCCCGGCGGCAGCGTCCGTCGGGGCCGCATTTTCATCGCCGCCGTTTGTCTGGCCGTCCTCCGCCGACGAGGCGGCGTCCGGCGTCACGTCCGGCTGCTCCTCCCCGGGAACGTCCTCTTCTCCGCCCGCGAGCACGTCCGCGGCCACCGCGAGCGCCTCGTTGACGCCCTCGTTCACCGCCCGGCACGAGAAGGTGGCCCCGCTCACGGCCTGGACGGCGTTTCCGTCCCCGCCGACCGTGAGGGTGCCCGACCGGCCCTCGAACTGCCCGAGGAAGTCCGCCGTGCCGATGACGTCGCCGCGGCCGACCGTCTCGTTGTGCGAAACGGGCTTCACCCCGGTCACCGCGCTGTCGAGGTCGACGCCCACCAGCAATTCGAAGGGACCGCCGAAACCGTAGGCGCGCACCTGGATGCAGTACCCCGCCAGGACGGTCTCTCCCGTCAGGTCGTCCGGCTCGGTGTAGCCGGCGTAGATCATCTCCGCGCGCTCGTCGCGGAAGGCCGTCTCGGTAAAGATCGTCGCCTCGGGCAGCACGCCGCGCAGAAGCGTCTCGTTTTTCTCCAGCCGCTGCGCGGCGGCGCGGTTGGCCGTGAAGACGTTGAGCACCGAGAGCGCCAGCACCGCCGCGAGCATCACGAGCACCAGCCGGAGGGCCGGGCGCAGCATCTCCCGCGCCGGCGCCGGCAGCCGCGCGATCAGGCGGCCGCCCGCCGCGCCGAATTTCCCGGCGGGCGGCGCGAGTCGTTTTTTCCCGTCCTTTTTCACGGCCGCACCTCCGTTTTACGTCCCAGGAGGCCGCGCAGCCGGCCGCCCAGGCGGCGGGGCCGCAGCGCGCGGTCGAGCAGCCACGCGAACGCGTTCATGATGAGGATCGCGTAGCACACGCCCTCCGGATAGGCCCCGAAATAACGGATGAGCACCGTGATGACCCCGCAGCCGATCCCGTAGGCGATCTGGCCGCCGTGCGTGACGGGCGAGGTCGTATAGTCCGTGGCCATGAAAACGGCGCCGAGCATCAGCCCGCCCGAAAAGAGCTGGCAGAGCATCCAGGTCACGGGGTCGTTCCCCATGGGGAAGAGCACCGTCAAAAGCGCCACCGTCCCCAGGTACGAGAGCGGGATGCGCGGGGAAATGACGTGCCGCAGCACGAGGAACGCCCCGCCTAAAAGCAGCAGCAGCGCGCAGGTCTCGCCCATGCTGCCGCCCGTCATGCCCACGAAGAGGTAGCGCAGAGGCTCCGCGGGAAGTTTTCCCGCCTGCAGGGAGGCGAGCGGCGTGGCGCTGGCGACGGCGTCCGCATCCACGTGTCCCCAGACGGG
Organism: Oscillospiraceae bacterium; assembly: GCA_035391945.1. Lineage (GTDB taxonomy): Bacteria > Bacillota > Clostridia > Oscillospirales > Oscillospiraceae > DAOPLW01. The sequence goes on from DAOPLW010000013.1 coordinate 9,052, forward strand.
GATGTAGGCGGTAGGGCTCGTGAATGTGCTCAGCTGCACCGGGAACGAGGCGAGAAACGCCCGCGCGCAGAGGGCGGGGTTAAAGACGTTGCGGCCGATGCCGCCGTATAATTGCTTGACCACGATAATGGCGAACGCGTCCCCCAGGAGCAGGAGCCCGTAAGGGATCGTCACGGGCAGGCACATCGCCAGAAGCAGCCCCGTCACCATCGCGGAGCCGTCCCACGCGGTGATGGGCTTTTTTAAGAGCGTCTGGTAGCCGAGCTCCAGGACCACGCAGGCGCACACGGAAACGAGCGAGAGCGTCATGACCCTCAGACCGAAAAAATAGACCGCCACGGCAAGGGCCGGCAGGAGCGCCACGACCACGTCGAGCATGATGGCGCTCGTCCCCTCGCGCACATGGACATGCGGCGGCAGGGAGACCATAAGGCCCAGCCGCCGTTCCTTCTTACCGCCCGGCAAGCGCGTCACCCCCCGTCTCGCTCATGCGCTTTTCGTGCTTGGCCATGCGAAGCTGGTGCACCAGCGGCACCCGCCCCGGGCAGATGTAGGCGCAGGCGCCGCACTCGGTGCACAGATCCAGCTCCAGCTTGTCCAGCATCCGGAAATCCCGCCTCGCGGCGTAGATGCTCAGATACATGGGCAGAAGGCCCATCGGGCATACGGAGACGCACCGTCCGCAGCGGATGCAGCGGGGCGGCTCCGGAGGCACGTCCTCCGCGCCGGTGAGGGCCAGGAGCGCCGAGGTGGTCTTTTCCACCGGCACCTCCAGATCGAATTGGGCCACGCCTGTCATGGGGCCGCCCACGAGGACCTTATACGGCTCGCCGCGGAAGCCCGACGCCGCCGAAACGAGCGCGCGCAGTGGCGTCCCGATGCGCACCTCGCAGTTGCGCGTGCGCCGGACCGCGCCGCCCGCCACGGTCACGATGCGGCTCACGAGCGGCACCCCGTCGAGCACCGCGCGCGCAATGGCCGCAGCCGTCGCGACGTCCAGGACGAAGACGCCCACGTCCTCGGCCTTCCCGCGCAGCGGGACGCGCCGGCGCGCGACCATGCGCGCGAGCTCACGGTCGGTCCCCAGCGGATATTTCGGCGGGAGCGGCACGAGCCGAATCCCGTTTTTGGTCAGAAAACCGGTGTCCTCGAAGAGATCGATCGCTTCGCCCCGGGTCCGCTCGACGGCGAGGCAGGTCTCCTTCACGCCCAGGATCTGGCGCAGGATCGCCGCACCTGCGACAATTTCGCCGGGCCGCTCCATGAGCAGGCGGTACTCACCCGTGAGATACGGTTCGCCCTCCATCCCGTTCAAAATCAAAAAGTCCACCCGGCCGCGCGCTGCGCGCAGGCGCGCGTGGGTGGGCGCGCCGCCGCCGTCCAGATCCACGACCCCCGCCTCGCGGATGATATGGAGCAGTTCCTCCGCCGAGCGGGTCTCGATGCGCTCGCGCGGCTGGATGTCCGGGGCCGGGGTATCCAGAGCGTCGTTTTTCACCACCACGGCGAGAAAGGCCTCTCCCGCCGCGGTCGGGCGCGGCTCGACGGCCAGAACCGTGCCGGAGACGGAGCTGTGCACCGGGACGCCCGCTTCGCCGCCCTCGCCGATCTTCTGCCCCATGCGCACCCGCTCGCCCACCCTGACGCAGGGCACGGCGGGGCACGACGGGCAGAGATTCATGGGAAAGGTCATCAGCTCCGGCGCCGGGACGCTTCCAATCTGTTTTCTGCGGCTGGCCGCCTTCTGGTCCACCAGGCGCACGCCTCCGAAAAAGGGTTCCCGCACCGCGTCCCGCCTCCTTGCAAAATGCCGAAAAAAGAGCATTCATATCATAAGTCATGCGGAAATAAAAGTCAAATCCGGTAACAGTCTTTTTACATATCGGTAACTGCCTCTCTCTTCGGGCAAAAAAATGCCGGGCACGACGTTGACTGTCATGTCCGGTTATTTCAATCCCGCGCGGGCGGCCGGCCCGCGCGGGAAGGCCATTTTGTCTGTGCGGCGGTGCCGCTGTACGGTACGGCACCGCCACACAGTATGATTTTGCCTTGTGGAGGGGTTCGAGAACAGTATCCCGGAAAATTATGAGCAGGAAATGAAGGGAATGTGAACTTTTTGTTAACCCTTTTTTTGCTTCCAGTTATTCCCATTTCCCGTTTACATGTCAGGGGACGCGGCCGTGCAGACTATATAGAAAAAACGGGAGGTCGTTTCCATGCGCAAGCGGCGTCTTTGCGGCGCGGCCGCGATCCTGTGCGCGCTTCTCTTCCTGCTTTTCGCGCTGCGGCCCTTCGCGGACGCCGCGGTCTACCGCACCGGCTCCTCGGGCGAGGGCGTCAAGGCGCTGCAGACCGCGCTCACGGAGCAGGGCTTCGACACCGGCGGCATCGACGGGGTCTTCGGCAGCCGCACGAAAAAAGCCGTGCTGGCCTTTCAGAAGGCGCGCGGGCTCACGCAGGATGGGGTCGCGGGTCCCCTGACGCTCAAGGCGCTCGGGCTTTCCGACGGCGGCGGCAGCCAGCAGGACGACAATACCGTGTATCTCCTCGCGCGCGTCATCTCCGCGGAGGCGCGCGGGGAACCTTACAGTGGGCAGGTGGCTGTGGGTGCGGTCATCCTCAACCGCGTGAAGCACCCGTCGTTCCCCAACACCGTCGCCGGCGTGG
>DAOPLW010000014.1:0-11512 GCA_035391945.1 Oscillospiraceae bacterium
TGTCCGCCAGGCGGCCGTCCCGCCTCAGCGTCACGTCCGCGCCGCAGAGGATGAACGGAACCGGATTGGTCGTGTGGGCCGTGTTCGGCGACCGCGTCCCGGGCAGGTACATCTGCTCGGCGTTGCCGTGGTCCGCAGTCACGATCGTGATGCCGCCGCGCTCCGCCGTGGCGGAAATCACGCGGCCCACACCCTCGTCCACGGCCTCGACCGCCTTCACCGTCGCCTCGTATAGGCCGGTGTGCCCGACCATGTCGCAGTTGGCGAAGTTCAGGACCACCAGGTCGTACTGGCCGCTCCCGATGCGCTCCACCGCCGCGGCTGCGACCTCCGGCGCGCTCATCTCCGGCTTGAGGTCATAGGTCGCCACCTTGGGCGACGGGATGAGCACCCGGTCCTCGCCCGGGAAAGGCGTCTCCTCGCCGCCGTTAAAAAAGAACGTGACGTGGGCGTATTTCTCCGTCTCGGCGATACGAAGCTGGGTCAGGCCCAGCCGGCCGAGATATTCCCCGAGGATCTCGGAGAGCGGCTGTCGCGGAAAGGCCACGGAGACGTTCGGCATTACCGCGTCGTATTCGGTGGCGCAGACGAAATGCAGCGGGAAGAAACCGAATTGGCGGGGGAACCCCTCGAAAGCCGGATCGACGAGCGCGCGGGTGATTTCCCGCGCCCGGTCCGGCCGGAAGTTGAAGAAAATCACGCCGTCTCCCTCGGTGATCTTCGCCCCGCCGTCGCAGATGAAGGGCTCGACGAATTCGTCGGTCACGCCCGCAGCGTAGGATTCCTTGACGCCCTTCACCGGGTCGTCCACGTCGCGCCCTTCGCCGTAGACCAGCGCGGCGTAAGCGCGCGCGACGCGCTCCCAGCGCCGGTCGCGGTCCATGGCGTAGTAACGGCCGCACACCGTGGCAATGCGGCCCACGCCGAGCGCGCGGCACTTCTCCGCGCATGAGGCCACATAGCCCGCGCCCGAGTCCGGCGGCACGTCGCGCCCGTCCAGAAAGGCATGGACGTAGACCTGCTCGAGGCCGTAGCGCCCGGCCATCTCCAGCAGGGCGTAGAGGTGCGTATTATGGCTGTGGACGCCGCCGTCGGAGAGGAGCCCCATCAGGTGGAGCGCCGCGCCGGTCTCCCGGCAGTGTTCCATGGCGGCCGCGAACGCCGGGTTGGCGAAAAAAGAGCCGTCGGCGACGGCGCGGGAAATCCGGGGCAGGTCCTGGTAGACCACGCGGCCGGCCCCGATGTTGGTGTGGCCCACCTCGCTGTTCCCCATCTGTCCCTCGGGTAATCCCACATCCAGTCCGGACGCGTTTAGGGCGCAGTGCGGGCATTCGGAAAAGAGTCGGTCGAGGTTGGGCGTATTGGCGTTTCGGACAGCGTTTCCCTCCGCGTCTTCGCGCAGGCCGTAGCCGTCCATGATAATAAGTGTCGTGGGTGTTTTCATGCAGAACCTCGTACTTTCTTGCGCGGCCGCCGGTATGGCGCGCGCTCGCGCGCGGACGTGTCCACATGGCTTAACCATGCATGCAATAAGCAAAGTGGTATAGCGCGCGCGGACGCGCCCGGCGGGCCGTTACTCCTGGTTCGCCGCGTTCACGATCGCGGTAAAATCCGCCGGGACCAGCGACGCGCCCCCGACGAGCCCGCCGTCCACGTCGGGCTGCGCGAGAAGCTCGAAGGCGTTGGCGGGCGTCATGGACCCGCCGTAGAGGATGGGCACCGAACGTGCCACGCGCGCGCCGTAGAGCTTCCGGATGATCGTGCGGATCTGCCCGCAGACTTCGCCGGCCTGTTCCGGCGTGGCGGTCTTGCCGGTACCGATGGCCCAGACGGGCTCGTAGGCCACCACCACGTGGCGCAGATAGGCCACGCTCACGCCCGCGAGGGCGCTTTTGACCTGCAGCGCGACGGTCTCGGTGGTCACGCCGATCTCCCGCTGATCGGCGCTTTCGCCCACGCAGATGATGGGGCGCAGGCCCGCCTCCAGCGCGGCGCGCACCTTGCGGTTGACCGTGATGTCCGTCTCGCCGAACGCGCGGCGGCGCTCGCTGTGGCCGACAATGACGTATTTCACGTCCGCGTCCTTGAGCATGACGCCGGAAATTTCACCCGTGAAAGAGCCGAAGGCCTCCTCGTGGAGGTTCTGCGCGCCGATGGACACGCGCGCGTCGCGGAAGGCCCGCTTGGCGGCCGGGATGCTCACCGCGGGGACGCACAGCACCACCTCGCACCATTTGGCCCGCGGCAGGATGCCCTTGAGCTCCTCGGCGTACTTCTTCGTCTGTGCAGGGGTCATGTTCATCTTCCAGTTCCCTGCGATGATCGTTTTGCGATATCTTCTGTTCATCTGCTCTGATAACTCCTCTTACTAATCATTAAAAATGTATGAAAACCTTCGTCTGCGGAGGGGTGGGCCGTGTCGCGCGGCGCGCAGGAGCGCGTCCCCGGGGCCCGCGCGCCCGAAAGTTATTTGTCCAGGAGACAGGCCACGCCCGGCAGCTCCAACCCCTCGAGAAACTCGAGGGAGGCGCCGCCGCCGGTGGAAACGTGGGTCATTTTGTCCAGCAGGCCCATCTGCTCGACGGCCGCCGCGCTGTCGCCGCCGCCCACGATGGTGACGCCCCGGCACTCGGCCATGGCGGTGGCCACCGCGCGGGTGCCCTCCGCGAACGCGTGGAATTCAAAAACGCCCATTGGGCCGTTCCAGACCACGGTGCCCGCGTCGCGGATGACCGCCTTGAAATCTGCCGCCGTCTTGGGGCCGATGTCCATGCCCATGAGCTCCGGCGGGATGTGCATGGCTTCCACGCGCATGGGGATCGCCGTCGCCTCGAAAGCGTCCGCCGCCAGCATATCGTCCGGCAAAAGCAGCTTCACGCCGCGCTCTTTCGCTTGTTCCAGCATCTCGCGGGCGTAGCCGAGCCGGTCCGCCTCGCACATGGATTTCCCGATTTCGCCGCCGGCCGCGCGGAGAAAGGTAAACGCCATGCCGCCGCCGATGAGGATCGCGTCCGCCTTCCCGATCAGGTTCGCCACAACGCCCAGCTTGTCGGACACCTTCGCGCCGCCCAGCACCGCCACGAAGGGCCGCGCGGGGTTCTCCAGCGCGCTTCCCATGACGGAGAGCTCCTTCTCGATGAGGAGGCCGCAGACCGCCGGCAGGTAGGCCGCCACGCCGACCGTGGAGGCGTGGGCGCGGTGGACGGTGCCGAAAGCGTCCGATACGTAAATGTCCGCCATGGAGGCGAGCTCCCGCGCGAACGCGGGGTCGTTTTGTTCCTCTTCGGCGTGGAAGCGCAGATTCTCCAGAAGCAGGATCTCGCCTGGCTTCAGCGCCGCGGCCTTGGCCTTGGCGTCCGGGCCGACTACGTCGGTCGCGAGGACGACCTTGCGGCCCAGGAGCTCGCCCAGCCGGGTCGCGACCGGCCAGAGGGAGAGGATCGCATTCCATTCGCCCTTGGGTCTTCCCAGGTGGGAGCAGGCCACGATGGCGGCCCCGTGTCCCAGCAGATATTGGATGGTCGGCAGCGCCGCGCGGATCCGCGTATCGTCCGTGATGGCGCCGGTCTTCTTGTCCTGCGGGACGTTGAAGTCGCAGCGCAGCAGCACGCGCTTACCGGAAACGTCGATGTCCTTCACGCTTTTTTTGTTGTAGTTCATAGAGCGTCCTCCTTCATCTCTCCCGTCTCAAGGAGTTCGGGGAACCCGATTTGACGCAGCGCCTCGTACATGAGGACCGCCACGGAATTCGCCAGGTTCAGGCTGCGCGCCGCGCTGCGCATGGGCAGGCGCAGGCAGCGTTCGCGGTAGCGCTCGCGCAGCGCGAGGGGAAGGCCGGCCGTCTCCTTGCCGAAGACGAGCCAGCAGCCGTCCCGGAAGCGCGCCTCGGTATAGGGACGGGGGGCCTTCGTCGTGGCCAGCCACAGGTCGGAAGCGCCGCTTCGTCGGAAGAAATCGGAAAGGCCGTCATAGACCGAGATGTCCACCAGATGCCAGTAATCCAGTCCCGCCCGCCGGACGGCCGCCTCGCCGATGTCGAAGCCCAGCGGACGGACCAGGTGCAGGCGGCTGCCGGTCGCCGCGCAGGTGCGCGCGATGTTCCCGCAGTTCTGTGGAATTTCCGGCTCCACAAGCACGACATTGAGCACCGCCGGAAGCCCCCCTTGTTTCCATTTTCACAACGTTTGTATATTCTACCCCAATTCTTTCCGGAATTCAACAGAAAAAAGGAGAAAATCAAACCGAATTTGAGGCTTTCTTTTATTTCTCTTTTTTGTTACAATAGCGGCAGAGAAAGGGCGGATCAGGATATGTCCGACACGGAAAAGAAAAAACGCGTGGTGGTCAAGGTCGGGACCTCCACCATCACCCACGCCTCCGGCCAGCGCAACCTTCGCGTCATGGATCTCCTCGCGCGCACGCTCTGCGACCTGCGGGGCATGGGGCACGAAATCATCCTCGTCTCCTCCGGCGCCATCGGCATCGGCACGGGAAAACTGGGGCTCCCGGCCCGTCCGGAGGAGCTCCGGATCAAGCAGGCCGTGGCGGCGGTCGGGCAGTGCGAGATGATGCACCTGTACGACAAATTTTTCGGCGAGTACGGCCATACCGTCGCGCAGATTTTGCTCACCGGCGAGGACATCGAGGACCCGCACCGCGCCGAAAATCTGAAAAACACCTTCGAGGCGCTTTTGGAGCTTGGAACCATCCCCGTCGTCAATGAAAACGACTCCGTCTCCTATGCGGAGATCGAGACCGGCCACAAAAAGGTCTTCGGCGACAACGACACGCTCTCGGCCGTTGTGGCGGTCTTCTGCAAGGCCGACCTTCTCGTGCTCCTCTCGGACATCGACGGACTTTACGACTGCGACCCGCACGAGGATTCCGGCGCGTGCCTGATCCCGGTGGTGCGCGGGGTGGACGCCGCCCTGCGCGAAAAAGCCGGCGGCACGGGCAGCCCGTGGGGCACCGGTGGCATGAGCACGAAGCTCGACGCCGCGGAGATCGCCATGAAGCACGGCATCGACATGGTGATTATGGACGGCGCACGGGTGGAGCGGCTCTACGACCTCCTGGATGGGTGTCCCGTCGGTACGCTTTTCACCGCCAAATAAATAAAATAGAAAAAGCATACATGTTAAAGGAGGCTTTCGACATGACGATTCTGGAAACCATGGGGCTCTCCGCGAAGAACGCCGCGCGCGTCCTGGCCGCGGCCGGAACCGCGCGGAAAAACGAGGCGCTTCTCGCCATTGCCGACGCGCTCCTGGCGCGGCAGGATGAAATCCTCGCGGCAAACGCGGAGGATCTCTCGCTCGCGCGGGAAGCCGGCATGCGGGAGGCGCTCCTCGACCGCCTTACGCTCACGCCGGACCGCATCGCCGGCATGGCGCAGGGCGCGCGGGAAGTCGCGGCCCTGCCCGATCCCATCGGCGAAGTGGCCCACATGACCACGCGGCCCAACGGGCTTATCATCGGCAAAAAACGCGTGCCGCTGGGCGTCATCGGCATCATTTACGAGGCGCGGCCCAACGTGACGGCGGACGCCGCCGTCCTGTGCCTCAAGTCCGGAAACGCCGTGATCCTGCGCGGCGGCAAGGAGGCCATCCGCAGCAACAGCGCCGTGGCCGCCGTGCTGCGCGACGCGCTGGAGAAGACGGGCCTTCCGCGCGACTGCATCGGGCTCGTCCATGACACCGACCGCGCCAGCGCGCGGGAGATGATGGGGCTCTCCGGCTATCTGGACGTCCTCATCCCGCGCGGCGGCGCGGGCCTCATCCGCACGGTGGTGGAAAACGCGCGCGTGCCCGTCATCGAGACGGGCGTAGGCGTCTGCCACGTCTACGTGGACGCCGCGGCGGACCTCCAGATGGCCTCCGACATCATTTTTAACGCCAAGACCTCGCGCCCGTCCGTCTGCAACGCCGCGGAGGCGCTCCTCGTCAGCCGCGCCGTGGCGCGCGATTTCCTCCCCATGGCGAAAAAGCGGCTGGACACCAGGCACGTCGAACTGCGCGGCTGCCCGGAGACCTGCGCGATCCTGGGCGACTCGGTCGTCCCGGCCGGAAAGGACGACTACGGGCACGAGTTCGGCGACTACATCCTCGCCGTCAAGGTCGTCGCGGGGCTCGACGAGGCCATCCGCTTCATCGCGGAGCACGGCTCCGGCCACAGCGAAGCCATCGTCACGAGCGACTACTTCGCCGCGCAGCGCTTCCTCAACGAGGTCGACGCCGCCGCGGTCTACGTCAACGCCTCCACGCGCTTCACCGACGGAGGCGAATTCGGCCTCGGCGCGGAGATCGGCATCTCCACGCAGAAGATGCACGCGCGCGGGCCGATGCGTAGCCGAGCTCACGAGCTCGAAATTCATCATCTACGGGCAGGGCCAGATCCGATGAAAACGCCGCCCTCCGTGCTGCTTCTGACCGACCTGACCGGCTTCGGCAGAGCGGCGATGCTCCCCGCCGCCGCCGCGCTCTCGGCCATGGGCTGCGCCGTCTCGGCCGCGCCCACGGGCCTCTTCTCCACCCACATGGCCCTGCCGGGCGCCATCTGCCGGGCGGAACCCGGCGCGCTCTCGGCATGGGTCTCGCACTATGCGGCGCTGGGTCTGCGGTTCGACGCGGTCTCCGCCGGCTTTCTCGCTTCGGCGCAGGAGTCGGACGCCGTCTTCGCCGCGGCGGCTCTCAGGCGGGAGGGCGGCGTCTTCTTCGTCGATCCCGCGATGGCGGACGGCGGCAGGCTCTACCGCACCGCGACGCCGGAACTCGTCGCGCGCGTCGCGCAGCTTTGCCGCGCGGCGGACGTCATCTGTCCGAACGTGACCGAGGCCGCGGTCCTCCTCGGCCGCTCTCCCGCCGAGACGCCCGCCTCCCCGGACGAGGCGCTCGCCTGGGCGGAGGAGCTTGCCGCGCGCTGCGAGGCTGCGGTCGTCATGACGGGCGTGGAACCCGCCGCGGGTGAACTCGGCGCGGCCGTTTGCGCGAAAGACGACGTCGCGCTCATCCGCCACGCGCGCGCGGGGGGCTACTATCCCGGTACGGGGGACCTCTTTTCCGCGGTCCTCCTCGGAGGTCTCCTGCGCGGCGATACGGTATCCGCCGCGGCCGCGCGCGCGGCCGGCTTCGTGCGGGATGCGGCGGCACTGACCGAGAAAAGCGGCCGCGAGCCGCTTCACGGCGTGCTCTTCGAGCCGCTCCTCGGAAGGCTCGCCGAACCATCGTAATATTCCTTTCGAGGAAAGCGAAGAGGCCCCGGACGGCAAAGTCGTTCGGGGCCTCCTTTTTATGCGCCGCAAGGGCGTTTGCCGTTTATTGGGAAAAGATCTCTTCAGGGGCCCGCCCTCCGGGGGATGGACGGAGGCTACGGAAACGGTCCGCCCAGCCCTCCAACCCCGTAAGCAATTTCGCAAGAAGCGCCCTGTACCGGGGTTCCAGTCAACAGGAGAGAATACTGCCCTCCCTTACGGGCCAAATCCCCTTCGTAAGGCTTCCGGGCGAGGGGGGTTACCCAAGGGGTGTCCCCTTGGGCCGCTTCTTTTTCCATCTTTTCTTGGCGGCGCAAGAAAAGATGGCCCCCGGAGGGCGCCCCCTCCTAGAAAAAACGCCCTGCCGGAACAAGAGGCAGGGAAAACCACAAAGGAAGAGGGCCGCCAGGACAATGTCCCGGCGGCCCTCTTTACATTTTTATTTCATGAGGTCCGCGATGAGATCGGTGTATTCCGTCGGGTCCTCGAGCGGCAGTCCCGCGATGAGAAGCGACTGCGCATAGAGGATGCGCGCGTATTTCGCCGCTTTTTCCTTATCCGTCTCCAGCGCCCGGCGCAGCGCCTCGAACGCCGGGGCCTCCGCGTTGAGCTCCAGCACCCGCTCGGCCGTCGGCGCCTCGCCGCCGAGCTCTCCGCCGACGGCTTTGAAATACTTCTCCATCTCCAGTGTGATGGGCCCGTCCGTCGTCATGCACACCGGATGGCTCACGAGCTTTTTGGAGATGCGCGCGGCCTTGATCTTGTCGCCCAGCGTCTCCTGGACGAAATCGAGAACGGCGCGGTTCTCCTCCGTGCGGCGCTCGGCTTCCGCCTTCTCCTCGTCGGTCTCGGGCAGCGCGTCGTCGTCGCCGACGGACTTGAAGGGCTTGCCCTCCTCTTCTCCGAGCATCTGCATGACGAATTCGTCCACCTCCTCGGTGAGGTAGAGGATCTCATAGCCCGCGGCGAGGATGCGCTCGGCCTGCGGCAGCTTGCCGAGCTGCGCGGCGTTTTCGCCCGCCGCGAAGTAGACGGCCGGCTGCCCCTCCTTCATCCGCGTCACGTACTCGTGCAGCGTCGTCATTTTTTCGGACGCGGAGGAGGCGAAGAGCAGCAGGTCCCGCAGGATCTCCTTGTGCGCGCCGTAGTCCGCGGCGACGCCGTACTTGAGCTGGCGGCCGAAGGCCGCATAGAATTTCTCGTATTTCTCCCGCTCGTCGGTGAGCAGCCGCAGGAGCTCCGTTTTGATCTTCTTTTCGAGGTTTGTGGAAATGACCTTGAGCTCCCGCGTGTGCTGGAGCATCTCGCGGGAGATATTGAGCGAGAAGTCCTGCGAGTCCACGACGCCCCGCGCGAAGCGGAAGTGCTCCGGAACGAGGTCCGCGCACTTCTCCATGATCATGACGCCCGAGGAATACAGCTGCAGGCCCTTCTCAAAGTCACGGGTATAGAAGTCGTAGGGCGCGTGCGACGGGATGAAGAGAAGCGCCTTGTATTCGACCGTGCCCTCCGCGCTCACCTGCACGCTCGCGGCCGGCTCCTCCCAGTCTCCGAAGTGCTCCTTATAGAAATTGGCGAGGTCCTCGGCCGTCACGTCTTTCTTCGGACGCTGCCACAGGGGAACCATGCTGTTAAGCGTTTCCGTCTCGCGGTAGGTCTCCCACTCGGGGCTCTCCTCCGGGGAATCGGGCTTTTTCCGGGTCTTCTCCATCTCCATGCGGATGGGGTAGCGGATGTAGTCCGAATATTTTTTCACGAGCGCGGCCACGGCGTGGTCGCCGAGGAACCGGGAGTAGTCGGCCTCCTCCGCGTCGGGCTTGATGGTAAGGATCACGTCGGTTCCGGCCGCCGCGCGCGCGGCGGGCTTCACGGTGTAGCCGTCCGCGCCCGCGGATTCCCACTGCCACGCCTCGTCCGAGCCGTAGGCCCGGCTCACGACGGTGACCTTGTCGCTCACCATGAACGCCGCGTAAAACCCCACGCCGAACTGACCGATGATGTCCACGTCGCCCGCCGCCGCGTCCATGTCTTTTTTGAAATCCAAAGAGCCGCTTTTCGCGATGACGCCCAGGTTCTCCTCGAGCTCGTCCTTCGTCATGCCGATGCCGTTGTCGGACACGGTGAGCGTCCGCGCTTTCTCGTCGATGGCCAGGCGGATCTCGAAATCGCTCCGGGAGAGCCCGACCTGGTCGTCCGTCAGGGCGCGGTAGGCGAGCTTGTCCACCGCGTCGCTGGCGTTGGAGATGAGCTCGCGCAGGAAGATCTCCTTGTGCGTATAGATAGAGTTGATCATCAGGTCCAAAATCCGTTTGGACTCCGTTTTGAATTGTTTTTTTGCCATTTCTGACACGCCTCCGTTGTATTGCTTTAGCACTCATTCGTTAAGAGTGCTAATATCATAATATATCCGCCCGCAGATTTCAAGTCCCTTTTAGAAATTTTGTGCCCCGGCGCGCACATGCGTCGGGACCGCCGGGAAGGGCGTCCCGGCGGTTTTTAATTTTGTCGGTTCTGACCGCTTGCAAAGGAATTGGCCCTGTGTTATGATAATCCGAAAGATTAAGGGAGAGGAGGCACCTGACATGCGGAACATGCGGACGCTGCTCAAAGGTGCCTCGGTTTGGCGCGCCGGGTGTTTTCACCGTCTGGACGTGGCCCTCGCGGGCGGCGTCGTCGCCGCCGTCTCCCCCTCGATTCTCCCCCAGGAATGCGACCGGGTGTACGAGCTCTCCCGATTGTTTCTGTTTCCGGGTTTCGTGGATGTGCACGTACATCTGCGGGAACCCGGATTTTCTTATAAGGAGACCATCGCCAGCGGCACGGCCGCTGCCGCCGCGGGCGGCTATACCGCCGTGCGCACGATGCCGAACGTGGAGCCTGCGCCGGACGACCTTCCCCATCTGGAGGTGCAGCGCGTGGCCATCCGGAGGGACGCGAAAGTGCGCGTCCTCCCCTGCGGCTGCATCACCCGCGGCCGCGCCGGCCTGGAACTCGCCGACATGGGCGCGCTCGCGCCGTATGTCGCGGGTTTCTCGGACGACGGCACGGGCGTGCAGGCGGGCGGTCTCATGGAGGCGGCCATGCGCGAGGCGAAGCGGCTGGGAAAACCCATCGTCGCCCACTGCGAGGACGCGTCCCTGCTCTCGGGCGGGTTTGTCCACGACGGCGCCTGGGCACGCGCGCACGGATATCCCGGCATCTCTTCCGAGAGCGAGTGGAAGCAGGTGGAGCGCGACCTGCGCCTGGTGGAAAAAACCGGCTGTCCCTACCACATCTGCCATGTCTCCGCGAAGGAGAGCGTCGCGCTCATCCGGGATGCGAAGCGCAGCGGCCTCCCGGTCACCTGCGAGACGGCGCCGCACTACCTGCTCCTGTGCGACGAGGACCTCGAGGACGACGGCCGCTTCAAGATGAACCCGCCCCTTCGCTCCCGCGCCGACCGGGACGCGCTCGTGGAAGCCGCGCGGGACGGCACGCTCGACGCCATCGCGACCGATCACGCCCCGCACGGTCGGGAGGAGAAGGCGCGCGGCCTCCGGGGAAGCGCGATGGGCGTCTCCGGGCTCGAAGCCGCCTTCCCCGTCCTTTACACCGGGCTCGTCAAAACCGGCCTTCTGCCGCTCCCGGACCTCGTCCGGCTCCTGACCGCGTCCCCCGCCGCCCTTCTGGGGATCCCGAGCGGGCTCGAACCCGGCCTCCCGGCGGACCTCACCGTCTTCGAACTGGACAATCCCCATGTCCTCGACCCCTCCTCCTGGCGCTCCATGGGGCATTCCACACCCTTCGCGGGCATGGAGGTCCGCGCCCGCTGCGTCCTTACCCTTGTCGGAGGCGAGCCGGCGTATGAATCGCTCCCGGTCCCTTCCCCCTGAGAGAACACCGGCCCATCCCGCGGCCCCCCCCCGCATGCCCCCACATTGAAAAACCGCGTGTTTCCCCCATACAGCCGGAAACACCAACGCCGGCCCCCTGTTCCTTCCCGGGACCGCCCCCCGTTCCGATTTTATCCGAAAGGAGTTGCGGCATGTCCGTCTTCACCATCTATTTTAACCGTCCCATCGCCGCCGGTACCTATGAACTGACGCTCATAGGCGATACGGCGGGTCTTTCGGCCGGAAAATTCGTGGAGATCGCGCTGGACGGTCGATTCCTGCGCCGGCCCCTCTCGGTGTGCGACGTCGAGGGGAATCACCTCGTTCTGGTCTACAAGGTCGTCGGGAACGGCACCCGGCAGCTCTCGGGTCTGTATTCCGGCCGGGCGCC
>DAOPLW010000015.1:0-10748 GCA_035391945.1 Oscillospiraceae bacterium
GGTTTTTCGAGGAAAAGAAGGCCGAGGCGGTCTTCGCCCTCCTGGACGGCCGTGAGGTCGGCTTTATGCTCTTCTTTTATAATTTCTCCACGTTTCTCGGCCGCGCGGGGCTCTACCTGGAGGATCTTTTCATCCTGCCGGAATATCGCTTCCGTGGCGTCGGCCGGTCCATGATGCAACGCCTCGCCGGGCTCGCCGTGGAGCGCGGCTGCGGGCGGCTGGACTGGCAGTGCCTGGACTGGAACGCGCCCTCCATCGCCTTCTACCGGTCCCTCGGCGCCCGTCCCGTCTCCGGCTGGACGACATACCGGCTCGCGGGAGACGCGCTTGCCTCGCTGGCGCAGAAATGAGGCGGTCCATATGACCAAAACCAACGCGATGCGGCTGCTGGACGCGGCGGGCGTCTTCTACCGCACGGCCGGGTACGACTATGACGAGAGCGACCTTTCGGGCGTTCACGCGGCGGAGGCGATCGGCATGCCGCCGGAGCAGGTCTTCAAGACCCTCGTCGCCCGCGGCGACCGGACGGGGCCGCTCGTCTTCTGCATCCCCGTAGCCGAGGAGCTGGACCTGCGCAAGGCTGCGGCGGTCTCCGGAAACAAAAAAGTCGAGATGCTGCACGTCAGGGAGCTTCCCGGCCTGACGGGGTATCTCCGCGGCGGCTGCTCCCCCGTCGGAATGAAGAAAAAATTCCCCACCTACGTAGAGGAGACAGCCGTTCTCTTCGACGAAATCGCCGTGAGCGCGGGTCTCCGGGGCGAGCAGATCATCCTCTCCCCCGCCTCGCTCATCACCTATACGGACGCCCTGGAGTCCGACCTGACGCTGTAGGCAGTTTTCCCTCCGGCGCATCCGAACCACGGAATCCTTCTACGGAAAAAACGAGGGGTATCGCATATTGCGATACCCCTCGTTTTTATCTTCCGGTTTTTTCCGGTCCGCGGAGGCGTTACACGCGCTCCTTGGTCTTGGCCTTCTTGCCCACGCGCTCGCGCAGGTAATAAAGCTTCGCTCTGCGGACCTTGCCGCGACGGACGGTCTCGATATTCGCGATGGACGGGGAATTGAGCGGGAAAATCTTTTCCACGCCGACGCCGTAAGACACGCGGCGGACGGTGATGGTCTCGCTCACGCCGCCGTGCTTCTTGGCGATGACGGTACCCTCGAACACCTGGATGCGCTCCCTGGAGCCTTCCTTGATCCTGACGTGGACGCGAACGGTGTCGCCCACTTCGGCCTGGAGCTTTTCGCTCCGAAGCTGCTGTGCTTCGAGCACTTTGATAAGATCCATGACTTTTCCTCCTAAACATCAGGCGTTCATGCCGCAGCGAAGGCGCCGCCCTTTGCGGCGCGGCGGCAGAGGACCGCCCACATAGCCAAGGTAGATTATCACATTTTTGGCCCAAATGCAAGTAATTTTTTCAAAACAGGCTGACCTGGGCGCTGTCCGGCAGGTCGCCCAGCCCGCCGAGGAGGCGGAGCTGCTCAATGTGCGTTCTGGAGACCTTCGGGCAGGCGCGCGAAAACTCCTCCACGGAGATGAAATCGCCCGACCCGCGGTGCTCCACGATGTCGCGCGCCGCCGTTTCGCCGAGCCCCGCCACCGCCACGAACGGCGGACGAAGGCCGTCCTCCCCCACCGGGAGGAAACGCGTGGCGTCCGACAGACGCAGGTCGAGGCTCTCGAAATGGAAGCCGCGCAGGTAGAATTCGTAGCAGACCTCGAGCGTCACGAGCATGTCCTCCTCCGTGGCGCTGGGGTTTTCCTTCGCCTCCAGGGCGCGCATCCGAGCCAGGACCTCGTCCATCCCGCGGGTCATGACCGCGGCGTCAAACGCCTTGGCGCGGATGGTGAAGTACGCTGCGTAGAAGGCGACTGGCTTATGCACCTTGTACCACGCGATGCGGAAGGCCATCATCACATAAGCCACGGCGTGCGCCTTCGGGAAGAGGTATTTGATCTTGCGGCAGGAGTCGACGTACCACTGCGGCACGCCCAGGGAGCGCATCTCGTCCTCGATGCCCTCCGGCCACGGTTTCCCCTTGTGGATCGCGCCCTTCCGGACCGTCTCCATGAACTTGAAGGCGCGCCGCTCGTCCATGCCGCGGGCGATGAGATAGAGCATGATGTCGTCGCGGCAGCCGATGAGTTCGCGCACAGTGGCCACGCCGCTCTCCAGATAATCCTTCGCGTTTCCGAGCCACACATCGGTGCCGTGGGAAAAACCAGACAGGCGCACGAGAATGTCGAACTGCTTGGGCTGCGTGTCCTGGAGCATCCCGCGCACGAAGCGCGTGCCGAACTCCGGGATGGCGCAGGCGCCGGTCGGACCGAGGATGGGGTCGTTCTCGTAGCCGAGCACTTTCGAGGAGGTGAAGATGCCCATCGTCTCCGGATCGTCCAGGCGGATGCCCAAGGGGTCCACGCCCGTTAAATCCTGGAGCATGCGGATCATGGTCGGATCATCGTGCCCCAGCATATCGAGCTTAAGGAGGTTCTCCTCCATCTTGTGGTAGTCGAAATGGGTGGTGATGGTCTCCGAGTCCGTGTCGTCGGCGGGGTGCTGCACGGGACAGAAGTCGTAGACCTCATGGTCCTGCGGGATGACCACGAGCCCCCCGGGGTGCTGACCCGTCGTGCGGCGAACGCCGACGCAGCCCATCGCCAGACGCAGCTCCTCCGCGCGGCTGACGGTCTTCCCGCGCCCCTCGAGGTATTTCTTGACGTAGCCGAAGGCCGTTTTAAGGGCCACGGTGCCGATCGTCCCGGCGCGGAAGACGTGTTCCTTTCCGAAGAGCTCCTCGGTGTGCTTGTGGGCTTTGGCCTGGTATTCCCCGGAGAAGTTCAGGTCGATGTCCGGCACCTTGTCGCCGCCGAAGCCGAGGAAGGTCTCGAACGGGATGTCGAAGCCGTCCTTCTCATAGAGCGCGCCGCAGAGCGGACAGTTCTTGTCCGGCATGTCCGCGCCGCAGCCGTAGGCGCCGTCGGTGACAAACTCCGTATTGTGGCATTTCGGGCACCGGTAATGCGGCGGCAGGGCGTTTACTTCGGTGATGCCCGACATATAGGCCACGAGCGAGGAACCGACCGAGCCGCGCGAGCCGACGAGATAGCCGTCGTCCAGCGACTTCTGGACCAACTTCTGCGCGCTCATGTAGATGACCTCGTACTGGCTGGAGATAATGTCGTGCAGCTCCGATTCCAGACGCTTGCGCACCAGCTCCGGCAGCTTTTCCCCGTAGAGGCGCTTTGCCTTGGTCCAGACGAGCGTTTCAAGCTCCTCGACCGAGCCGTCGAGCTTCGGCGCAAAGAGGCCCACGGGGAGCGGCCGCACGTCCCCGCACAGGTCCGCGATGCGGTTCGGGTCGCGGACGACCACCTGATAGGCCGCCTCCTCTCCCAGATAGGAAAATTCCTGCAGCATCTCGTCGGTGGTCCTGAAATAGAGCGGCAGGGGCTTGTCCGCGTCGTCGAACTCCTTGGCCGCGAGGAGAATGTGCCGGTACTGCTCGTCCTCCGGGTCAAGAAAATGCACGTCGCCTGTGGCGGCCACGGGTTTTCCGAGCGCGCGGCCCAGTTCCACCACGAGACGGTTAAGTTCCCGCAGCTTGTCGTGGCTCTCCACCCGGCCGTTTCGGACGAGAAAGTCGTTGTTGCACACGGGCTGGATTTCGAGGAAATCGTAAAACGCCGCGATGCGGCGCAGCTCGCCCTCGTCCTTGCGCGAAACGATGGCGGAATAGAGCTCGCCGTTTTCGCAGGCGCTCCCGAGGAGAAGACCCTCCCGGTTCTGCAGCAGGAGACTCTTGGGAATGATGGGCACGCGCCTGAAATGCTCCAGATGGGAGAGCGACACCAGCTTATACAGATTCCGCAGGCCGACCTGGTCCCGCACGAGGATGGTCATGTGCCGCGGGTAACGGGAAGCCTTCCCGGCGGAGCGCAGCGTGCGCATGGCGGAGTTGATCTCCTGCAGCCGGCCCACGTTCTTTTCCCGCAGACGCTTAAAAAGCGGCGGGAGCATATAGGCGACCGTCGCCGCGTCGTCCACGGCACGGTGGTGGTTGAAGGCCGGGAGGCTCAGATACTCGGCGACGTTGTCCAGCCGGTAGCGCGGCAGGCCCGGCAGGAGGTTCTGCGCGAGGATGAGGGTATCGAGCGAAGTCAGGTCGAAGGGGCGCCCCATCCTCCGGCACGTTTCGCGGATGAAGCTCACGTCGAATTCCGCGTTGTGCGCGGCGAGCGGCCGGCCGTTTACGAATTGCAGGAAGGACGAGACGGCTTCCGCCGGTTTCGGCGCGTCCCTGAGCATCGCGTCCGTGATGCCGGTAAGCTGCATGATCTCCATCGTGAGGGGCCGGCCGGGGTTGACGAAGGTCTGGAAACGCTCGGCCACCTCGCCGTTTCGCAGGACGACCGCGCCGATCTCGGTGATCTCGTCCTTCCAGTAGCGAAGGCCCGTCGTCTCGATGTCGAAGCAGACGAACTCGCCCGCGAGCGGCTCGTCGGCGTCCCCGTGCACAACAAGGCGGTCGTCCACGTCGTTGACGAAGTATGCCTCCATGCCGTAGAGGATCTTGATCTTGTTCTTTTTCCCCGCCTCGAAGGCCTCCGGGAAGCTCTGCACCACGCCGTGGTCGGTAATCGCGACGGCCCTGTGGCCCCATGAAGCGGCGCGCTTGATGACTTCCGTCGTGTCCGTGAGGGCGTCCATGTTGGACATCGTCGTGTGCAGGTGCAGCTCCACGCGCTTTTCGCCCTCGTATGTATCCTTCCGCGCGGCCTCGCGCGACCACTCCATGATGTTCTCGGGTTCGAGCACCATGTCGTTTAAGAAGCGGTCGTCCCGCATCCGCCCCTGCACGCGCAGATACTGCTTCTCTTTGATTTTCGGGACGATCGCCCTGCCCTCGTTCGCCTCGAGGAATTTCGTCACGCGCACCGAGCCTGTCCGGTCGGTCATGGCGAAGGAGAGCATCCACGCGCGCCGCTTCTTGAGTTCGCGGCTGGTCACCTCAAAAACCTCGCCTTCCACGAGGCAAAGGCCCATATCGAGCGCCAGGTCGCTCATCTTCGTTACGGCCTTGCGCTTGATCTCGTGGCCCATCAGGACGCGGCGGCGCTTCTTCGGCCCGGGGGCCGAAACGGCCGGCTTCTGCGAAAGCGCCTCGCGGCGGAGGCGCTCCGCTCGCTCGCGCAGCTCGTCTTCGTCTGGTTCGGCGGCGGCCACGCGGAGTTCTCCCCCGCCGGCCGCGCTCCAATCCTCCTGCAATTGCGGGAGAAACGGCGTGAGGAGCGGAAGCGTCGCCGCCGCCATGCGGACCGTACCGTTTTCATCGATCCGCGCGCCGGCCAGGAGCCCCGCGGCCATCGGCGTGAGCGCTCCCAGGCGCTCGGAGAGCCACGAGAAGAGCTCCGGCGCGGCCGGCGCCGCCACGTCCGCTGCGGCGAGCCCGTAGGCCGCCTCAAGCGCCGCACAGACGGCGCGGCAGACTTCCGGCGTGAGCGCCGCGTCCGGGAGGAGGCAGAGCTCCATCCGCCGTTCCTCCCGCCGCAGTGTCACGCCGGTTACCGTCAGCCGTTCCCAGGACGCGTCCACGCCGTGAAGGTTCGGGAATATCTCCGTAAGTTTATAATGTTCACCCATGCCAAAACCCCTACATCTCGTCAATCAGTTCCATAAGCGCGTCCACAAGCTCCGCCTGCGGCACCACGCGCACCTGCTCTCCTTTCCGGAAAAGCATCCCCATGCCGTTACCGCCGGCGATGCCCACGTCGGCCGAGCGCGCCTCGCCCGGCCCGTTCACGACGCAGCCCATGACGGCCACGGTGATGGGCTTCGTGCAGCCCGCGAGCCTGCGCTCGACCTCCTCGGCCAGCGCGATGAGATCGATGCGCGTGCGCCCGCAGGTCGGGCAGGAGATGATGTCCGGCCCGTCCCTCCGCAACCCGGCGGCGCGCAGGATGCGTTTGGCCGCCGCGACCTCCTCGACCGGGTCGGCCGAGAGGGAGACGCGGATCGTGTCCCCGATGCCGTCGCAGAGGAGGGATCCGATGCCCATGGCGGACTTCACGATGCCCATGGCTGGGGTGCCCGCCTCCGTCACGCCCAGGTGCAGCGGATACGCCGACTTTTCGGCCATAAGCCGGTAGGCGCGGATCATCACCGGCACACGGGAACTCTTGATGGAGACGCAGATATCCGTAAAGTCGAAGCGCTCGAGCTGCGCGATCTCCTTCTGCGCGCTCTCCACGAGCGCCTCGGCGGTGACGCCGCCGTATTTCGCCAGCATGTCCTTCTCGAGCGAGCCGCCGTTGACCCCGATGCGGATGGGAATGCCGCTTGCGCGGCAGGCGTTCGCCACGTCGCGCACGTGTTCCGGCGCGCCGATGTTCCCCGGGTTGATGCGGATCTTATCGATCCCGGCGGCGGCGGCGGCGAGAGCCAGCCGGTAATCGAAATGGATGTCCGCCACGAGCGGCACGTCCGGCACGGCTTCGCGGATGGGCCCGAGCGCCGCCGCCGCGTCCTTATCCGGTACGGCCAGCCGCACGATCTCGCAGCCCGCGGAAACGAGTTCCCTAATCTGCCGGACGGTCGCTTCCACGTCGTCCGTCCGCGTGTTGCACATAGACTGGATGCTCACCGGCGCGCCGCCGCCCACTTTGATGCCGCGCACCCTGATCTGATTTGTCATAGTATCACCTTACAAAAAACGCGAAACGATCTTCGCGATGTCGGAAAAGCTCACGACGGCCATGAGCCCCAGGAGCAGGATCAGTCCGCCGGCGTGGATATACCCCTCGTACTTCGGGTCGATCTTCCGCCTGAGAATCTTTTCCAGAAGCCAGGTGACGACGAGGAGGAAAATCCGTCCGCCGTCGAGCGCCGGGAGCGGCAGGAGGTTCATGACCGCCAGGTTCACCGCGATGAGCGAGGCGATATAGAGCACGTTCTGCAATCCTTCGGCGACCGTGGCCGACTCCTCGCCGATGTCGTTGAGGGTGTCGACGATGCCGATGGGCCCGGACATGTCCCGGACGCCCGCCTTTCCCGTGAGAAGCTGCGTGAGGCTGATGCGCACCAGCCGCACAAAGTCCACGGCGTTGAGCCACGCCTCCTTCAGGCGCATGCCGATGGTCGCGTCCGTGATCTTGAAATAGAGCCCGTAGCGCAGTACGGTCTGGCCGTCCTCCGTATACTCGTGCAGGGTCAGCGGAAGGTCGTTCAGGAACACCTTTTCCCCGCCGCGCTGGACGACGAGGTCCACGCTCTCCCCGTCCGAGAGGTCCAGAAGAAGGCTCACGTCGCTGTAGATATAGACGCGCTCCCCGTCGATCTCGAGGATGCGGTCGCCCTCCATGAGGCCCGTTTCGCCCTGCGCCTGGAATCCGTCCATAAAGCCGACGACGACGGGCTCCACAAAGCTCTTCGTCCCGGCATAGAGCAGCAGGATCATGAGAAGCCCCACCAGGAAATTCATCGCAGCGCCCGCCACGAGCACCAGCGCGCGCTTCCAGGGCGCGGCGTTCGTAAAGGCCCTGGGGTCGCCGGAGGCCTCGTCCTCGCCCTCCATGGCGCAAAAGCCCCCCATGGGGACGGCCCTTAACGTGTACTCCGTCTCGCCGCGCCTGCGTTTCCAGAGCACCGGTCCCATGCCGATGGCAAACTCGTTGACGCGGATTCCCATGAGTTTCGCCACGGAGAAGTGGCCGAACTCGTGCACCGCCACGAGAAGCCCGAATACCAGAATACCGATTACAATATACAGGGCAGGTTCCTCCTATTCCGCCGCAAGGCGCCGCGCCTCTTCATCCGCCGCGAGGATGTCCCCGAGCGATGAGGCGGGCCGGTTTCCCATGCGCGCCATCACGTCCCGGATGCGCGCCTCAATGTCCAAAAAGCCGATTTCACCGCGCAGAAAGCGCGCCACGGCGGTTTCGTTCGCCGCGTTCATCACCGCGCAGGCCGTCCCCTTTGTCCCCGCCGCCGCGCGTGCGATCCGCAGGCAGCCGAAGGTGTCCTCGTCCGGCCGGGCGAACGTCAGGGTGCGAAGCAAACCGAAATCCAGACGCCCGAAATCCGCGCCGCGCCGCGCGGGGAACGTCAGCGCATACTGGATGGGCAGATGCATATCCGGCACGCCCAGCTGCGCGAGCACCGCGCCGTCGCGGAACTGCACCATCGAGTGGATCACGCTCTCACGCTGCACGACGATCTCCACATCCTCCGGCGCAACGGAAAAGAGATGCATCGCCTCGATGAGTTCCAGGCCCTTGTTCATCATGGTCGCGCTGTCGATCGTCACCTTCGCACCCATCGACCAGTTCGGATGTTTGAGCGCCTCGGCGGGCGTCACGGCGGCAAGCTGCGCGCGCGTACGGCCGAAGAAGGGACCTCCGGAAGCGGTAAGGATCAATTTTTCGACTTCTCCCCTGCCGCTTCCCTGCAGGCATTGGAAGATGGCCGCGTGCTCGCTGTCCACCGGCACGATCTCCGCGCCGGTCTCGCGTGCGGTTGACATAACAATATCCCCTGCACAGACGAGCGTCTCCTTGTTCGCGAGCGCCAGGCGCTTTTTCGCGCGCAGCGCCGCGAGCGTGGGCCGGAGTCCCGCCGTGCCCACGACGGCGGAGACGACCGTATCCGCATCGTTCAGGCTCGCGGCCGCCTCGAGGCCCTCCAGGCCGCCTTCCACGCGCACGGCGGTATCCGCCAGGCGCACGCGCAGGTCCGCGGCGGAAGCCGCGTTATAGGCGACGGCCAGCCGGGGCGCGTATTTTCTCGCCTGCCGCTCGAGGAGCGCCACGTTCTGATTGCCTGTGATGGCCGCCACGCGCAGTCCAAGCCGGTCGGCCACGTCCAGCGTCTGCCGGCCGATGGAGCCGGTGGAGCCGAGGATCGAAAGTGTTTCTGTCATCATTATGCCTCAAAGGATGGCCGGTATGACCAAAATCAGAAGTTCGAGGAGCGGCGCGCAGAAAACCATGCTGTCAAAGCGGTCCAGCACGCCTCCGTGCCCGGGCAAAATGCGCCCGTAGTCCTTGATGCCGGTCTGGCGCTTGATGACCGAGAAGGTCAGATCGCCGAGGATGGAGATGAGCGAGCCGGCCAGTCCGTAAAGGATCAGGACTCCGTAGCGAACCTCAAGATACTGCGTTCTGGACAGAAAAAGGCCGTAGAGCAGCAGCAGCACGGCGCCTGTCACCGTCCCGCCTATGGCGCCCTCGACGGTCTTTTTCGGGCTGACGGACGGGGCGAGCTTCCGTTTGCCGAAGAGCATGCCGGCAAAAAGCGCGCCGGCATCGGCAGAAAAGGCGACCACGATGGGCATGAGCACATACCAGATACCGTGGCGCATGAGCCGCAGACTTACCAGAGAACTGAGCAGGAGCGGCACCGCGAGAGCGCCGAAGAAGGCCGCCGCGATCTCCGTGAAATCCGTGCTGTCATGGTCCCGAAGCAAAATCGCGCAGAGGACAACCAGGAAAAAAAAGACCAGATAGAGAATCCCCGTCGTGCCGAGCCGACTGGGCAGGACGTAGCCCACCAGGGGAACGAGCACCGCCGCGGCGACGGAAAACCAAAGAATGCGCCTGTTTTTGACATAACCGGTGGAGGCGAGCAGCTCATGGGCCGCCACGCCGCACAGAGCCGCCATCAGCAAGGCAAGGCCGACCGGGGGCAGTAAAAAAATAACGGCCAGCAGCGCCGGTACACAGATCACCGCGACAAGAATTCTTGCGCGCATGTTGACTCCCTCCCTCCGGACAACCGCCGGGTCCTGACGATCATCCCAATCCGCCAAAACGGCGCTGTCTGTGCTGATAGGCCGCAATGGCGCGATTCAGTTCGTCCTCGCTGAAATCCGGCCAGAGAACGTCTGTAAAGTAATATTCGGCGTAGGCGCCCTGCCACGTCAGGAAATTCGAGACGCGGAACTCCCCGCTCGGGCGGATGATGAGGTCCGGATCCGGCACACCCGCGGAATAGAGATAGCCGGAAAAGAACTCCTCCGTCAGGGCGTCCGGGGACGCCGCGCCCTCGACGCAGCGCACGGCGAACGTACGCGCGGCGCGCAGGATCTCATCCCGGCCGCCGTAGTTGAGGCAGATGTTCACCTGCACGCCCTCGAAGCGCGCGGAAATCTCCCGCGTGCGCGCGCAAAGCGCGCGCAGCTCCTCCGGCAGCGGGGACAGATCGCCGAAGAAGCAGAGCTTGACCCGGTCGCGCTCCATTTTTTCAATGGCTTCCAGCAGATACTTTTTGAGAAGGCCCATGATGGCCCCGACTTCCGCGGCCGGCCGTTTCCAGTTCTCTGTGGAGAAGGCGTATACCGTCAGATACTCCAGCCCGATGTCCTTGCAGTAGGTCGCCACGCGCCGGAAGTTCTCCGCGCCGGCGGCATGGCCGGCCGTGCGCGGCAGTCCGCGCCGCTGGGCCCAGCGCCCGTTGCCGTCCATGATAAGCGCAATATGGCGGGGCAGGCGGTCAAAGTCCACCGTCCCCGCCGTATTGGATTTTACCGTCTCCGCCATACGGGGTCAGACCGCCATGAGCTCGTTCTCTTTCTTTACGGTCAGTCCGTCGAGCTCCTTGCAGTATTTATCGGTGAGCTCCTGCATCTTTTTTTCGCATTCCTTGAGCTCGTCCTCCGTAATTTCGGAATTCTTCTTCATGGTCTTGAAGCGGTCCATTGCGTCGCGCCGGACGTTGCGCACGGCGACTTTTCCCTCTTCGCCGTAT
>DAOPLW010000016.1:0-10616 GCA_035391945.1 Oscillospiraceae bacterium
TCCACGCCGGGCGTCGCGCTCATCTCTCCCCCGCCCCACCACGACATCTACTCCATCGAGGACCTCTCGCAGCTCATCTACGACCTCAAGAACGCCAACAAGGACGCCGACATCTCCGTCAAGCTCGTGAGCGAGGCGGGCGTCGGCACCATCGCGGCGGGCGTGGCGAAGGCCGGCGCGCAGACGGTTCTCATCTCCGGTTACGACGGCGGGACCGGCGCGGCGCCGCGGAACTCCATCTACAACGCCGGGCTTCCCTGGGAGCTCGGGCTCGCCGAGGCGCATCAAACGCTCATCCGGAGCGGCCTGCGCTCCCGCGTGCGGCTCGAGACGGACGGCAAGCTCATGACCGGGCGCGACGTGGCCGTGGCCTGCATGCTCGGCGCGGAGGAATTCGGGTTTGCGACCGCGCCCCTCGTGGCGCTCGGCTGCCGGATGATGCGCGTGTGCAACCTGGACACCTGCCCCTTTGGCGTCGCCACCCAGAACCCGGAGTTGCGGAAAAACTTTACCGGCAAGCCCGAGTATGTGATTCATTTCATGCGCTTCGTGGCGGAGGACCTGCGCCGGATCATGGCCAGACTCGGCGTCCGGAGCGTCGACGAGCTTGTGGGACGCACCGATCTCCTGCGCGTGCGGCCCCGGCAGATCACGCGGCGCGCGGCCATGGTGGACGTCTCGGCGGTCCTCCGGCGCGCGGAGGGCGGCACGACCCACTTCGACCCGGCCTGCGTCTACGACTTCGCGCTCGGGAAAACCCCGGACGAGCGCATTCTCATGAAGCTCCCGCCGGACGGCGGCCACGCAGAGGTGAAGGTCTCCTGTTCGGACCGCACATTCGGCACCATCTTCGGCGCGGAAATCACCCGGCGCTTCGGCGGTTCTCTCCCAGACGACACCTATACCGTCAAGTGCACCGGCGGCGCGGGGCAGAGCTTTGGCGCCTTCATCCCGAAAGGGCTTACGCTCACGCTGGAGGGCGACGCGAACGATTACTTCGGCAAGGGCCTCTCCGGCGGGAAGCTCGCCGTCTATCCGAACAGGAAAAGCCGTTTCGACCCGGGCGAGAACATCATCATCGGCAACGTCGCGCTCTACGGCGCGACGAGCGGCGAGGCCTACATCAACGGCATGGCCGGCGAACGCTTCTGCGTCCGCAATTCCGGCGCCGTCGCCGTCGTGGAGGGCGTGGGCGACCACGGCTGCGAGTACATGACCGGCGGCACCGTCCTCATTCTGGGCCGGACGGGGCGCAACTTCGCGGCGGGCATGTCGGGAGGCGTCGCGTATGTCCTCGATACGGCGCACGACCTCTATCTCCGCGTCAACAAGGCGCTCGTATCCGTCGAGCCCATCGGCGCGGCGCAGGACATCCAGAAGCTCCGCGCGATGCTCGAGGCGCACGTCAAAGCCACCGGCTCCCCCCGCGGGAAGGCATATCTTCAGGACTTCGAGTCGCACATCGGGGAATTCAAAAAAATTATCCCCCATACTTACAGCGCCATGCTGGAGACGATCGCGCAGCTTGAGGCGAGGGGCCTGTCTCACGAGCAGGCGGAGCTGGAAGCCTTTTTGAGAAGAGGTGCGTAGAATGGAAAAACAGGTACGCAGCCGCGCCGGCCCTCCCCAGGGCGGCCCCGAGGCGGAGCGCTTCCGCCAGGCGGCGCGGTGTCTGGACTGCGGCATCCCCTTCTGCCAGTCCGGCATCGTCTTTGACGGCAAGCGGCTCGGCTGTCCGCTCCACAACCTGATTCCGGAGTGGAACGACATGCTGCGCCGCGGCAACCCGACGCAGGCGCTTTCCAGACTCCTCAAAACGAACTGTTTCCCGGAGTTTACCGGAAGGGTCTGCCCGGCCTTCTGTCAGATGGCCTGCACCCGCGCGCTGTGCGGCGAGCCGGTGACGGTACGCGAGAACGAGCTTTTTATCATCGAGTACGCCTTCCAGAACGGCCTGATGAAACCTCAGCCGCCCGCCGCCCGCTCCGGCAAGACCGTGGCGGTCGTCGGGTCCGGCCCCGCAGGGCTCACGGCGGCGCATTACCTCAATCGGAGAGGCCACCTCGTCACCGTCCTCGAGCGTGAGGCGGAACCGGGAGGCCTTCTCCTCGGCGGGATCCCGGACAAAAAGCTTCCGAAGGAAATCGTCCGGCGGCGCATTGACCTCATGGAACGCGAGGGCGTACGCTTCCGCACGGGCGTCGAGGCAGGCAAAGACCCGGACGCCGGGACACTCGCGCGGGAATACGACTGCATCATCCTCTCCTGCGGCTCCAAACGGAAGCCGCCGGCGGGGCAGCCGGACGCCCCGGAACCCATCGCCCCCGCCGTTCCGCCGGGGGATGATGCGGAAAAATTCTTTCCCGCAGGCGATATGCGAAACGGGCCCTCCCTCGTGGTCCTCGCCATTGCGGACGGAAAACGCGCGGCGGCGGAAGCCGACTGCTTCCTGATGGGATATACGAATATCGAGTAACGGCGTCGACAAGGGTGTCGCGTTTTAAAAAACGCGGCACCCTTGCCATATTTTTTACACTTGTGGAGGTATGAAAATGGAATTCTTAGTCAGCGAGTACACGTTATTTTGGATGATGATCTGCGTCGCGCTGGTCTTCTTCATGCAGGGCGGCTTCGCCATGGTGGAGACCGGTCTGACCCGGGCGAAGAACGCCGGCAACATCATCATGAAGAACCTCATGGACTTCTGCCTCGGCACGGTCGCCTTCTGGGTGCTGGGCTACAGCCTGCTTTTGGGAGACAGCGTCGGCGGCTTCGTCGGCTCGATCGTGAACCCCTTCACCGGCTTTATGGACTTGGACCTGCCCATGTTCATGTTCAACCTGGTGTTCTGCGCGACCGCGGCGACGATCGTCTCCGGCGCCATGGCCGAGCGCACCAAGTTCCTCTCCTACTGCGTCTACAGCGTGGCCATCAGCCTGGTCATCTACCCCATCGAGGCCCACTGGATCTGGAACGCGGGCGGCTGGCTCTATAACCTCGGCTTCATCGACTTCGCCGGTTCGACCGCCGTCCATATGTGCGGCGGCGTCGCGGCCCTCGTCGGCGCTGCCATCCTCGGACCGCGCATCGGGAAATACACCAAGCAGGCCAACGGCAAGACCAAGGTCAACGCCATCCCCGGCCACTCCCTGACCCTCGCGGCGCTCGGTGTCTTCATCCTCTGGTTCTGCTGGTACGGCTTCAACGGCGCCGCCGCCGCGACGCCGGGCGACGCGGCCCGCATCTTCGCCACCACGACGATCGCCGCGGCCGTCGCCGCCGACTCGACCATGATCTTCACCTGGATCAAGAACGGCCGGCCCGACGTCTCCATGACGCTCAACGGCGCCCTGGCGGGCCTCGTGGCCATCACCGCCGGCTGCGCGAACGTGGATGGCGTCGGCGCGGCCCTCATCGGCCTTATCGCCGGCATCGTCGTCGTCCTGGCCGTCGAGTTCCTCGACCAGAAAGTCAAGATCGACGATCCCGTGGGCGCCATCTCCGTGCACGGCGTCTGCGGCGCCCTGGGCACCATTCTCGTCGGCGTGTTCGACACCGAAAACGGCCTGGTCCACGGCGGCGGCGCGCACCTACTCGGCGTGCAGATCCTCGGCGTGGCCGCGGTCGCGGCCTGGGTCGCCGTCACAATGTTCATCGTGTTTCACATCATCAAGGCCGTCGTCGGCCTGCGCGTGAGCGAGCAGGAGGAGCTCGAGGGCCTGGACAGCAGCGAGCACAGCCTGGCCAGCTGCTACGCCGACTTCGTCTGCGTCGGTTCCACCCCCTCGGTCGCCATCGCCTCCGGTTCCGTTCCCACCCCCGTGGCCGTGGAGACGGCCGTCCCCGCGTTCGTCAAGCAGTCCAAGCCCGGCGCGAAGCTGACCAAGGTCCAGATCTTCATGAACCAGAGCAAGTTCGAAGCGCTCAAGGAGGAAATGGACAAAATCGGCGTGACCGGAATGACGGTCTCCAACGTCCTCGGCTGCGGCACGCAGAAGGGCAAAAGCAAGTACTACCGCGGCGTAGAGGTCGGCATCCAGCTCCTTCCCAAGATGCAGGTCGACATCGTCGTCTCCAAGGTCCCAGTGGCGGACGTCGTCGCGGCGGCGCGCCGCGCGCTCTATACGGGCAACATCGGCGACGGCAAGATCTTCCTCTACGACGTGGAGGACGTCGTGCGCATCCGCACGGGCGAAACGGGCTACGACGCCCTGCAGATCGAGAACGAATAAGTCTTTCAAAGAAGAGCCGCCCGGGGGGTTCCCCCCGGGCGGCGGCTTTGCCGTATTGTTACGCGGCGGGAAGCTTCAGTATCTGGCCCGGATAAATGAGGCCCGGGTTTCCGCCGACGACGTCCCTGTTGAGCGCATAGATCTCGCCCCAGCGGCTGCCCCTGCCCAGGCAGATCCTGGCGATCTTCCAGAGGGAGTCGCCGCGGACGACCGTATAGGTATCCTCGGCCGACGGAGTCTCGACGGGCACTTCAGGCTCAGGCTCCGTCACGGCGGCCTCGGTCAGGACGGTGATGCGGCCCTGCGGCGCGGCGTAAGCGGCGCCGACCGTCCCTCCCAGCGCGGTCTGGATGTAGTCGATCATCGCATCCTCCAGGTTGATGCCGGACATGACGCCCTTGTAATAGTCGGCAAAGGCGGCGTACTTGTCCCCGCCGACGGCGAGGAAGTCGTTCGTTGCGATGCTGTAGGTCGCGTTCGGATCAAAGGCCGCGCCGCCGACAGTCTGGATGGTGACGCGGTTTTCGGTCTTCGTCGTATCGATGGTGTAGGTCATGCCGGAGACCTGCGGGAATCCGCCCTCGGCGGCGTCCGGGGTCCCCATGGTGTTTGCCTCGAGCACGGAGAGCAGCACCGAGCCGGGCACATCGAAAACGACGACCTGGTTGCCGAACGGGAAGACGTTCACAAGGTCGTACTTCGTGATATCGCCGACCGGCACGGACGTGCGGATGCCGCCGCCGTTCGTCACGGCCGCGTCCACGTCGTAGTTGGCTTTCTCCGCGGCGTAGATCATGGCGTCCGTGGCCAGGTCGCCGAGATTCGTCTCCTCGGTGCGGTTACCGGGCGCGCGCTCGCCGTTTAAGAGGACGCTCGTCGCGCCGATCGTTTCGCCGTAAAGGTCGGCGACCTGGGCGACGTACTGCTCGGCAAGCGCCTTTACGGTCTCGTCGCGGCCTTCGTAAGTGCTGTTGAGGGTTCCGGTGAAGGACGTGCCGTCGTAGACGATCTCGCCGATGTTTTTCAGCTCCGTCCCGGTGGAGGCCAGGAGCGTCGTTCCGATCGTCTCATCGATCTCCGTGTGGCTGTGACCGTCGATGAAAACGTCGATTCCGGTGACGTGCCCGATCACGTCGGTGGAACGGTTGGGAGCGCTGCCCGCGTCAACGCCCAGGTGGCCCAGCGCAATGACGATGTCGCAGCCCTCCGCCAGGAGCTCGTCCACCTGAGCCTGCGCGCAGGCGTAAAGCGCGTCGCCCTCGGCGAAGGAGAGCCCCCTGACGTTATTCGGATTGGTCTTGGT
The DNA here is from genome assembly GCA_035391945.1 of Oscillospiraceae bacterium. Lineage (GTDB taxonomy): Bacteria > Bacillota > Clostridia > Oscillospirales > Oscillospiraceae > DAOPLW01. The sequence goes on from DAOPLW010000016.1 coordinate 5,536, forward strand.
CTCCGTCTCCACGGTGGCAAGGCCGAAGATGCCGATCTTATATCCGCCCGCGGTTACGGTCATGTTTGGCTGAAAGACCAGCTCTCCGGTGTCGGTATACGTGATGTTCGCCGCGAGGAGCGGAAAGTCCATCTCCCCGGAGAGGGATAAAAGCGCTTCGTATCCGTAGTTGAAGTCGTGGTTTCCGGGCGCCATGGCGTCGTAACCGGTCGCGTTCATGAGGTCCACAATGGATTCACCGCCGAACGCCACGGCCACCGGCTTGCCATGGAGCGCGTCGCCCGCGTCCAGAAGAAGCACGGCCGCCCCCTGCGCCTCGAGCTCTGCCTTCCGGGCGGCGACAGCCGCGTAGCCGAGGTTGTCGTTCACGCGCGCGTGGACATCGTTTGTGTGCAGGATGACGAGCTTACCGGCCATGTCGGCGGGCTCGTCCGCCATGGCGGGAACGAACAGGGAAAAAGCCAGGAGCAAAACAAGAATCATGCTTATTGACCTGCGTCTCATAACAAATCATTCCTCCTCATGAATTAAGATAGGTATAGCGTACCAATTTTGTCGTTCAAATACAAGGTTTTCGTAAAACTTTTACAAAAATTTTGGGAATTCTTTGCATAATATAGTAAAATCCCCAATATGGCATAAAAACTGCAAAACGGGTATGATTATTGTATCTTACTTGCACTATGCCATTTGCCTTTTTCCGTATGGCGGCCGGAAGACGGGCGCACGGCATCGCGGCCGATTTGCGGCCGCCGCAGCAAACAAGGGAGGCAACGTTATGCTTCGAATTTCCGGTCTGAAGCTCGCGCCCGGCGGCGACGAGGCGCGGCTGCGCGAGCGCGCAGCCGCGCTTCTCGGCGTGCCGCAGGCTTCGTTTCTGTCCTTTTCCATCGCCCGGGAGTCCATCGACGCGCGCAGGAAAAACGACGTGCACTACGTCTATTCGGTTAACATAAGTCTTGAAAACGAGCCGAGCCTGCTTCGGCGCGTCCGGGACCCGCGCGTTTCCGCCGTCACGGATACAGAATACGCATTCCCCTTTTCCGGCGCGCATCTCCCCTCCCGGCCCGTGGTGGTAGGCATGGGTCCGGCCGGTCTCTTCGCGGCGCTGACGCTCGCGCGGGCGGGCACGGCCCCGCTCATTCTGGAGCGCGGCGCGCCGGTCGAAGAGCGCGCGGCGGCCGTCGGGCGCTTCTGGGACACCGGTATCCTCGACACGCGCACGAACGTTCAGTTCGGCGAGGGCGGCGCGGGCGCTTTCTCCGACGGGAAGCTCACAACCGGCATCGGCGACGGCCGTATCCGCTTCGTGCTGGAGCGTTTCGTGGAGTTCGGCGCGCCGGACGATATCCTCTGCCGCCACAAGCCCCATATCGGAACGGACATCCTGCGCGCCGTGGTCGCGCATATGCGCGGGGAACTCCTCCGCCTGGGCTGTGAGATCCGATACAACACGCGCCTTATCGGGTTTGAGACGGACGGTTCCGGCATCTCCGGCGTCCTCTGCGAGGATGCTTCCGGCGCGCGGCGTGTTTTTCCGGCGCGGCAGGCGGTCCTCGCCGTCGGCCACAGCGCCAGGGACACCTTCGGGATGCTCGCCTCGGCAGGCGTCCCTCTCGAGCAGAAGCCGTTCGCCGTCGGGGTCCGCATCGAGCATCTGCAGAAGACCATCTCCGCCGCGCAGTACGGCGCGGCGGCCGGGCGGCTCCCTCCCCCCGATTACAAACTCGTCTGCCATCTGCCGGACGGACGTTCGGCCTACACCTTCTGCGTCTGCCCCGGCGGCCTCGTCGTGGCCGCCGCTTCGGAGGAGGGACGGCTCGTCACGAACGGCATGAGCTATCGCGCGCGCGACGGCATCAACTGCAACGGCGGTTTCCTCGTGGGCGTCTCGGGGTCGGATTTCGGAAGCGCGGACCCCCTCGCCGGCGCACGCTTCCAGCAGAAATGGGAGGAGGCCGCCTACCTTCTGGGCGGCGGCGGATACCGAGCGCCGGTGCAGCGCGCGGAGGACTTCCTCGCAGGCGTCCCCTCCACGGGCGTCGGCACGGTGAAGCCGACCTACCGTCCCGGCGTCACGCCGACCGATCTTTCCCCCGCGCTGCCCGGTTATGTGACGGATACCCTGCGCGCCGCGCTTCCGCTCTTCGGGAAAAAGCTCGCGGGCTTTGACGATCCGGACGCGCTCCTCACGGGCGTGGAGACGCGCAGCAGCTCGCCGGTGCGCATCGTCCGGGACCGGGAAACCTTCCAGAGCCGCCTCGGCGGACTCTACCCCTGCGGCGAGGGAGCCGGCTACGCCGGCGGGATCGTATCCGCCGCAGTGGACGGCATCAAATGCGCCGAAGCCGTCTGCGCGGCCGGCATTGAAAGGAGAAACTGACATGGTCGAACATATGAATCCGGCTCTTTTCCCCATCGAGAAGAGCACCATCCGCGAATTCACCCGTCTGGCGCGCGAGACGCCCGGCTGCATCTTTCTCACCATCGGCGAGCCGGATTTCCCGACGAGCGATCCCGTCAAGGACGCGGCAAAGGCCGCGCTCGACGCAGACAAAACCCACTATCCGGAGGGAAACGGCGAGCCGTATCTCCGGCGCGCCATCGCGGACTTTGAGGCCGCGCATCACGTCCTTCGCTATTCCCCGGACGAAGTCATCGTCACCGTAGGGGCGACCGAGGCGATCTTCACCGCGCTCTTCGGCATCCTGGAACCCGGAGACGAGGTGATCGTCCCCATGCCGGCCTTTCCGCTCTACGAGGCCGTTATCCGCCTGTGCCGCGGCGTGTGCGTGCCGCTCGACACCGCGCCGGACGGCTTTCAGATCACGGAAGAGCGCCTTGCCGCCGCCCTCTCTCCGCGTACGAAGGCGATCTTCGTCAACTCCCCCAACAACCCAACCGGCTGCATTTTAAGCGAGGCCTCTCTGCGCACCGTGCGCGACGCCGTCCTGGAGCGGAATATTTTTCTGCTCAGCGACGAAGTCTACCGCGACCTTCTCTACACGGACGACTACCCCACCCTATCCGGCCGGAAGGAACTGCGGGAGAAGCTCATCGTCATCCAGAGCTTTTCCAAACCCTACGCCATGACCGGCTGGCGCGTCGGCTACCTTCTGGCGGACGAGCCCGTGAAGGCGCAGCTGGAGAAGGTGCACCAGTACGCGGTCGTGTCCGTCAACTCCTTCATCCAGGACGCCTGCGTCACGGCGCTGGGGACCTCCACGGACGCCATGCGGGAAACCTACCGCGCGCGGCGGGACTATGTGTACGGGCGGCTTTGCGCGATGGGGCTGGAGGTGCAGAAACCAGAGGGCGCGTTTTATATCTTTCCCTCCGTCGCGCGCTTCGGCCTTTCCTCGGCCGATTTCTGCGCGCGGATGATCCGCGAGGGACTGCTCGCGGCGGTGCCGGGCAGCTGCTTCGGCACGGAGGGGTTCATCCGTCTCTCCTACTGCTACGGCGACGAGACGCTCCACGAGGGCATGGACCGGCTGGAGCGCTTTATCAGGACGCTGTGATGCCGGCACGCATCTGCAGACAGTAAAGAGAGGCCGCAGCCTTTGGCTGCGGCCTCTCTTTACTCCATCCGGAGCAGTTTTTCGTAGTAGTCCAGCCCGCTTTGAAGCACGTCCTCGTCGAAGGCGAAGGCGGCCGAGTGGAGCGGCTCGCCCGGCCCGACGCCGAGAAAGGCGAAGAGCCCCGGCACGCGCTGCTGATAAAACGAGAAGTCCTCCCCTGCCGTAACGGGCTCCGGGAGCTCCCGCGGCGCGTCCGCGCCGAGCACCGCCCGGACGTGTGTCCAGAGCGCGGGGTCGTTCACCACGGCGGGATAGCCCTCGCTCAATGAGACGGTGAACACACAGCCCGTCTCGCGCTCCAATCCGTCGGCGATTTCCCGCATCCCGCCGCGCAGGGCGGAAAACCCCTCCGGCGAAAAGACGCGCAGGCTGCCCCGGAGGACCGTATGTGCCGAGAGGGCGTTACGCACGGTGCCGCTCTCCAGCAGGCCGAATTTGAGCAGGTGCGGTGTTCCCTCCGAAGCGAGGCGCCGGGAGAACTCGTATACGCGGCAGAGGAATGCGGCGCCGGCATAAAGCGCGTCCGCCCCCTCGCCGGCGCGGGAGATATGCGCGCTTTTCCCGGCGATCTCCACGTCAACCTCGCTGCTCTTCGCCATGAGCGCGTCCGGCCGCGTGAAGAGTTTTCCCGCCGGAAGGCCCGGCCAAAGATGCAGGCCGAAGACGCGCAGAACGTGATAACGCTCCAGAAGCCCCGTTTCGCAGATAAGGCGGGCGCCGCCGTCGGTCTCTTCCGCCGGCTGGAAGATGAGCAACACATTGTTCGGCAGCATTTCCAGAAGCGCCGGGATGCGCTCGGCGAGGCCCAGAAGCATGGCCATGTGCCCGTCGTGCCCGCAGGCGTGCATCCTCCCGGGATGACGGGAGGCAAAACTGCAGGCCGACTTCTCCGCGATGGGCAGCGCGTCCATGTCCGCCCGGAAGGCGACGGCGTCCTTTTTCCCCGCATCAAAGAAAGCGCAGACCGCGTTCGGCACGGGAGAAAAGACCGTGCAGGGCAGTTTTTCCAGGGCGCCCCTGACGTAGGCCGCCGTCTCGGGCAGGTCGTGACCCAGTTCCGGGATCTGATGCAGCGCGCGCCGGTGGCGCCGGAGCGTCTCGCGCATGATGGTGCCCCCCTTCCGTTTCCGGCGCTGTGCCGGAAGATAAGATGCGAGTTATTTTACTTCAATTCGCCTCTTTTGTAAATCCTTTTGTGGATTTTGTCAGCAATCGGCCTGTTTCCGCCCATACTTTTTCCGATTCGCCTATTGCAAAGAGGATAAATGAATGGTAATATAACACACAATTACGATAGAGGCGCGGAAGCGATGAGGACGATGGGAGCCGGCAGGCGACGATCTTCGTCCGGGGCAATTCCGCCGAATTCCGTTTTCAGGCGTGAGAACGGGATGGGGCCGGAGAGAACATCTCCGGGACTGTCTGCGGGAGTATCCGCAGGAGGGCTATCTACGAATCAGGCTGAAGGCGTCTCCGGGCGCTTCATCCATGGTCGGCAGA
>DAOPLW010000017.1:0-10341 GCA_035391945.1 Oscillospiraceae bacterium
CCTCAATGAGCGCTTCGACGAGCTGGGCATTGACCCCAAAAACGACTTTTACGACACGCTGCATTTCAATGTGTACGGCGCGGAGAAATTCTCCGCCTTCCTGGCGGCGGAATATTTCTCGTAAACTATCATAGGAGAATGGCATAGATGACCGATTTATTGATCAAGTCCACAGCCACGCTGGAACTCCCCGCGGTGCTCTCGCTCCTGGCGGGGGAGGCGGTGAGCGAGGAGGCGAAGGCGCGCAGCCTGGCGCTGCGCCCGTCGGTGGAGGAGGCCGAGGTGCGCTTCCTCCAGTCGCAGACCTCCGCCGCGCGCGCCATGATGGACAAAAAGGGCGAACCGAGCTTCCGGGAGGTGCGCCCCGTCGCGACCGCGCTGGCCCGCGCCGAGATGGGCGGAATGCTCAATACGAAAGAACTGCTGGACATCGCGGGTGTGCTCCGCGCGGCGCGCGCGGCCGTTTCCTACGGCAGCGGTGACCGGGAGGAGAAGACCCCGCTCGACGCGCTCTTTTCCTCGCTGCGCGCCAACAAATTTCTCGAGGAGAAGATCACGAACGCCATTGTGGGCGAGGACGAGATCGCCGACGCGGCGAGCAGCGACCTCGCCTCCATCCGGCGGCACATCCGCGCCACGGGCGCGAAGGTGCGCGACATCCTCAATAAAATCATTTCCTCGCCCACTTACGCCAAATATCTGCAGGAGAATATCATCACGATGCGCTCCGACCGCTACGTGGTCCCCGTGCGCGCGGAGCACAAAGGGGACGTGCCGGGCCTCGTGCACGATGTGTCCTCCTCGGGCGCGACGGTCTTCGTCGAGCCCATGGGCGTGGTGCAGGCGAATAATGAGCTGCGGGAGCTCGCCGCGAAGGAGAAGCGGGAGATTGAGCGCATTCTCATGGAGCTCTCCGCAGACGCGGCCGGGTTCAGGGACGACATTCTGGACGACTATGGCCTTCTCGTGGCGCTCGACTGCGTCTTCGCGCGCGCGAAGCTCTCCTACCGCATGTACGCCATGCCGCCGGAGATCGTATCGGCGGGAGGCCTCGTGCTGCGCCGGGCCCGGCATCCGCTTCTCGAACGCGGGAAGGCGGTGCCCATCAACGTGCGGCTGGGCGGGGAGTTCGACACCCTCGTCATCACCGGCCCCAACACCGGGGGAAAGACCGTCACGCTCAAAACCATAGGCCTGCTTTCGCTCATGGCGCAGTGCGGTCTGCACCTCCCGACGGACGACGGCAGCCGCATGCCGGTCTTCACGCGCGTCCTCGCGGATGTGGGCGACGAGCAGAGCATCGAGCAGTCGCTCTCCACGTTTTCTTCCCACATGACGAACATCGTGCGTATCCTCGGGGAGGCGGACGAGCGCTCGCTCGTGCTCTTCGACGAACTGGGCGCGGGCACCGACCCGGTGGAGGGCGCGGCGCTGGCCGTGTCCATCATCCAGGAGGTGCGCGCGTGCGGCGCCCTTGTGGCTGCCACGACCCACTACGCGGAGCTCAAGGTGTTCGCCATGACGACGAAGGGCGTTGTGAACGCCTCGTGCGAGTTCGACGTGGAGACGCTCAGACCCACCTATAAGCTCCTTATCGGCGTGCCCGGGAAGTCCAACGCCTTCGCCATTTCGGCGCGGCTGGGTCTCCCCGAGGAGATCATCGCGCGCGCCCGCGCGCAACTCGGCGCGGAGAGCCTGCGCTTCGAGGACGTCCTCACGCAGCTCGAGCGCCAGCGCCAGAGCATGGAGAAGGAGAAGGAGGAGGCCCGCGCCCTGCGCCTGCGGCAGGAGCAGGACGCGAAGACCGCCCGGGCCTACCGCGAGAAGCTCGAAGGGGAGCGCGAAAAAGCGGCCGAGCGGGCGCGCGCCGAGGCGCGGCGTATTCTCGACGAGGCCAGAGCCGCCGCGGACGAGACCTTCTCGGAGCTCGATGAAATGCGCCGGCGCGCGGCAAAGAGCGACGACTGGCAGAGCGTCAACGAGGCGCGCGCGGGACTGCGCCGCCGTCTCAACGAGGCGGAGGACGCGCTCGGCGCGGGGGAGAGGGAGGACGAGACGCCGCCTCCGGACACCCGGCCCGCCGCCGCGGGGGACACGGTGGAGATCCTCTCGACGAGGACGCGGGCAAGCGTCATCCAGGTGAATAAGGACGGTACGCTCCGGCTGCAGGCGGGCATCCTGAAAATCACGGCCAGACCGGACGAGGTGCGCCTGGCCGCTCCGGGCGGCGGGAAGCAGGAGGCGGCGCGGATCGTGCGCAATTCCGAACGGCAGCTGCGCACGCTGGGCGCTTCCTCCGAAATCGATCTGCGCGGCATGATGACCGACGAGGCCGTCCCGGTCCTCGAGCGGTTCCTCGACGCGGCGATGCTCGCCAAGCTCGAGAAGGTGACCGTCATCCACGGCAAGGGGACCGGCGCGCTGCGCGCGGCCGTGCAGCAGAGCCTCCGGAAGAACCGGGCCGTGAAAAGCTTCCGCCTCGGCCGCTACGGCGAGGGCGAGGACGGCGTCACGATCGTGGAATTAAAATAAAAATAAAGAAAGAGAGTATCCCGCCATGGTAACGAAAGTATTCGACCGAATCTACTCCATTCCCGTGGAGCTCCCGCAGAACCCGCTCAGGTGCCTCAACAGCTACTTTGTTCAGGGCCTGCCCGGGGAGAAGAACCTCCTCATCGACACGGGATTCCGCAGGGAGGAGTGCCGCGCGGCCCTTTTCGGCGGCCTCCGGGAGTTGGGGGCCGATCTCCGGAACACCGATCTTTTCCTCACGCACCTCCATTCCGACCACACGGGCCTCGCGCCGGAACTTCAGGCCGCCGGCTGCCGCATCCGCATGGGGCGCGTGGACCGGGACCTGCTGGAACACAACGAGCGGATCAGCTGGCGCTCGCGCCAGGAGCGCCTGACGCGCGAGGGGATGCCGTGGTCGGAGCTGGAGGCGCTCTTCACCAAAAATCCGGCGGTGATCTATGCCCCCGGTCCCTTCGACTCGGAGGCGGTGGACGAGGGGGACGTCCTTTCCTACGGCGGATACGACTTTAGGGCCATTTCCGCCCCCGGCCACACGCCGGGCCAGATGTGTCTCTACGATGCGGCAAACAGGCTCATGATCCTGGGCGACCACGTCCTCTTTGACATCACGCCGAACATCATTTCGTGGGAAGTGATGGAGGATTCCCTGGGGACGTATCTGGAGAGCCTTCAAAAGATCGCCGCCTACGACGTGGAAGTGCCGCTCCCGGCCCACCGCACCACGCACGGCATGACCGTGCCCGAGCGGGTTCGGCAGCTCACGGAGCACCACGGGGCGCGCCTGGCGGAGACCTTCGCCATCGTTGCGCGCGGGCACGGTCAGACGGCATACACGATCGCCGGGCAGATGACCTGGAAGATCAGCGCGAAAAGCTGGGCGGAGTTTCCGCCGGGACAGAAATGGTTCGCCATCGGTGAGGCCCTGAGCCACCTGGATTATCTGAGGCTGCGCGGCAAAGTCAGCAAGGAGATGGGCCCGAACGGCTGTTACGTGTACGAAGCGACGGGGAAATAGGGAGGAAGGAATATGGAAATCCGGGAGATTTTGGAGCGGGTCGACCATACGCTGCTGCAGCAGACGGCCACCTGGGAAGAGGTGAAGGCGCTGTGCGACGAGGCGATGCGGTTTAAGACCGCGTCCGTCTGCATTCCCGCCTCCTTCGTCGCGCGCGCTTCGGCATACTGCGCGGGGCGGATGAAGATCTGCACGGTCGTCGGCTTTCCGAACGGATACTCCACCACGGCCGCGAAGGTCTTTGAGGCGGAGGACGCGCTCGGCAGCGGCGCGGACGAGATCGACATGGTCGTTGACCTCGGCGACGTGAAGGACGGCGCATACGACAGGGCGGAGGAGGAGATCCGCGCGGTGAAGGCCGCCTGCGGCGGGCATGTGCTCAAGGTCATCGTGGAGACCTGCCTTCTGACCGAGGCGGAGAAGATCGAACTGTGCGGTGTCGTCTCCCGCGCCGGGGCGGATTATATCAAAACCTCCACCGGGTTTTCGACCGGCGGCGCGACGCGCGGGGACGTGGCGCTCTTCCGGAAGCACCTTGCGCCGGAGGTAAAGATCAAGGCCTCCGGAGGCGTCCGGACGTTCCGGGACGCCGCGGATTTCATCGCGCTGGGCGCCGACCGGGTCGGGGCTTCGGCGCTCGTGAAGCTGGCGATGGAGGGCAAAACACTGTAAAACTTTCCAGAAAACGCAAATAGTGGTTGCCGATTTTATGGACATGTTGTATAATACACGTGTGGTTTTCCGAAAGGACCGCCATATCTTGCTTAGGATCAATGAAAGGAAGGAATGATTCACCATGAAGAAGCTTCTTGCGGTGCTCCTGGCCCTGGTTCTCGTCGTTGCCGTGGTCGGCTGCACCAAGACGGAGACCCCCGCGTCCCAGGCTCCCGCGTCCGAGAGCCCCGCGGCCGAGACCTATGAGGTCGCGATGATCACCGACGTGGGCACCATCGACGACAAGTCCTTTAACCAGGGCACCTGGGAGGGCGTCGAGGCCTACTGCACGGCCAACAACATCACTCACAAGTACTATAAGCCCACCGAGCAGAGCACCGACGCGTACCTGGCCGCCATCCAGCTGGCCGTTGAAGGCGGCGCGAAGGTCATCGTGACCCCGGGCTACCTCTTCGAGACCCCGATCTACCAGGCGCAGGATCTCTATCCCGACGTCCACTTCATCCTGATCGACGGTTATCCCAATGACGGCGCCGCCGAAAACACGGTCTACAAGACCAACGACAACGTGGTCGGCATCAAGTACGCCGAGCAGCAGTCCGGCTATCTGGCCGGTTATTCCGCGGTCAAGGAAGGCTATACGAAGCTGGGCTTCATGGGCGGCATGGCCGTTCCCGCGGTGGTCCGCTTCGGTTACGGCTTCGTGCAGGGCGCCGACGCGGCCGCGGCGGAGCTGGGCGTGAACGTCGAAATCATGTATAACTACACCGGCGGCTTTGCCGCCACCCCCGAGGCGCAGGCCCTGGCCGCTTCCTGGTATGAGGGCGGCACCGAGGTCATCTTCGCCTGCGGCGGCGCGGTCGGCAACTCCGTCATGGCGGCGGCCGAGTCCTACGAGGACAAGTGGGTCATCGGCGTGGACGTCGACCAGTCCAGCCAGTCCGAGACGGTCATCACCTCCGCCACCAAGGGCCTTGCCGCCTCCGTGCAGCAGATGCTCGACGCCTATTACAACGACACCTTCCCCGGCGGACAGAACCTCGTGCTGGACGCCTCCCAGAACGGCGTGTCCATGCCGGTCGAGTCCATGCGCTACACGAACTTCACCGCGGACGATTATAACGCGATCTACGCCAAGCTGGCCGACGGCAGCATCACCGTTCTGGATGATACGGCCGCTGCGACCGCTGCCGAGCTGCCTGTGACCAACACCACCGTCACGCTCGTCGACTAAAATTCCCCGCGCGATACGAAAAAAGGCGCCCGCCGTCAGGCGGGCGCCTTTTTGTATGCGGTTCAGGTACCGGGAGATCCCGGCGAAACGTTCTCTCAGGGCGTGTCCAGAAGAATATTGTCTACGCCGTGCTCTTCAAACTCGGCGAGATAGTCGTCCATACGGACCGCCAGTTCCTCCTGGCTCTCCTGGCTGATGTCCTCCTCCTCCATGTCCCGCCGGGCGAGTTCCTCGGCGAGGATATCGAAAAATACCGTGTTCTCATAGTCCATGATCGCTTCGTGGATGCCTCCCTCGTCGAAGGCGTGGGAGGGGATGACCTCGCCCTCGTAGACCTCGGCGAGCCCGGGCATGCCCGCGCCCTTGGCCAGACCGAAGAGAAGGCTTTCCACCTCGTCGTAATCGCGGAAGCGGTCGTCGCCGCGCGTGGAGTTGAGAATCCAGTTCCCGATGTATACCATGTCGAGCAGCCGCCGGTACTGCTTTTTCGTCAGCTCGATATTCATGCCCTGGCCTCCGTGGTATCATTATTATAGCCATTTATCCGGCGTTGTCAACTTCCTCTTGTCAAGGCGCTTCCGGTATCATATGATAGAGGCAGGAAAGGGAAAGGGGAGACCTCTTTGGACAACCGACCCATCGGCGTATTCGATTCCGGCCTCGGCGGGCTGACCGCCCTGCGGGAGCTCAGGAAGCTTTTACCGGAGGAACAGCTCGTCTATTTCGGCGACACCGGCCGCGTGCCTTACGGCGGACGTTCGCCGGAGATCATCCTGCGCTACGCGCGTCAGGATGTGAAATTCTTGTCCGGCTTCGATCTCAAGGCCATCATGATCGCCTGCGGCACCGTCTGCACCACCTCGATGGACATCCTCGCGGCGGAAAGCCAGCTGCCGCTTTTCGGCGTGGTGGAACCGGCCGCGCAGGCCGCCGCCCGTGCGACGAAAAACGGAAAGATCGGCCTCATCGGTACGGCCGCCACCATCCGCAGCGGTGCGTTCCAGCGGCTTTTGGGCCGCGTGGCGCCCGCGGCGGAGGTTTTTGCCGCCGCGTGCCCGCTCTTCGTGCCGCTCGTGGAATGCGGCCGGGTGGAGCCGGGCGACGTGGTCATCGAGACCGTGACGGCGGAATATCTCGCGCCCATCCGCGCGGCGGGCGTCGATACGCTGGTGCTTGGCTGCACGCACTACCCGCTTTTGGAGCGCGTCATCGGGAACTTCATAGGCCCGGACGTCGCGCTCGTGAGCACCGGTGCGGTCGGTGCGCGCCGCGTGGCGGAGGAACTGCGCGCGGGGAATCTCCTGGCCGCGCCCGGCGGCGCGGGCGCCTGCCGCTACTACGTCAGCGACAGCACGGACGACTTCGCGCGTCTGGCGGGGCTCTTCATGGGCGCGCCGGTGACCGGCGCGGTGGAGCGGGTGTCCCTGGAATAAAGAGAGGCTTTACAAACCCTCCTGCGGTGTATATAATAAATGATCCATGTGATTGGCACGGAGGACAAAGCATTGAACAAAGACGTCATTATTTCCATTCAGGGCATGCAGCACTACGAGGATGCCGACGATTCGTCCGTCGAACTTGTCACGGCCGGCACGCTCTCCGGCACGCCCGGCGACTACACGCTCAGCTACCGCGAGAGCGAATTGACGGGGCTGGACGGGACGCTCACCACCTTCCGGGTGGAGGGCGAGAAGGTCACCCTGTTCCGCATGGGCGAGGTGGTCTCCCAGCTCGTCTTCGAGGAGGGCCGCCGCCATGTGTCCCTCTACAGCACGCCTTACGGATCTCTGACCATCGGCGTCGCGGCCCGGCGCGTCCTGGCGGACCTCTCCGATACGGGCGGAAACATCGAGATCGATTTTGCGCTCGAGGTCGACGAGAGCGTGACGGGCGAGAACCTCTTCAAAATCAACGTGCGCGAGGCCCGCAGGGGCATCACGCAGTAGGAGTGCTGCCGATATGTCAAATCTGATTCAGGCCGCGAAGGACCAGATCGCGGTCCTGACCGAAAGCGCCTACCGGCGCGCCGCCGCCGCGGGAGTCCTGCCCGCGGGCCATGCGGTGCAGGGCACCGTGGAGATCCCCAAGGACGCGAAAAACGGCGACTACGCCTCCGGCTTCGCGCTCGCGGCGGCCAAACCCATGCGCATGCAGCCGCGCGTCATCGCGCAGGCGGTTTTGGACAACCTTGATCTGACCGACAGCTTCTTCGCTTCCGCCGCCGCCGCCGGGCCCGGCTTTCTTAATTTTACGCTTTCGGACAAGTGGTACGGCGAGGTCTTGCGGGACGTCGAGCGCGAAGGCGCGTCCTACGGCGCTGTGGACCTGGGGAAGGGCCGGCGCGTGATGGTGGAGTTCGTCTCCGCCAATCCCACGGGCACCATGACCATCGGCAACGCGCGCGGCGGCGTCCTGGGGGACGCGCTCGCGTCCGTCCTCTCGCGCGCCGGCTACGACGTCTGGCGCGAGTTCTACGTCAACGACGCGGGCAACCAGGTCGAAAAGTTTGCGCTTTCGCTTGAAGCGCGCTATCTGCAGCGCATTCTGGGCGAGGATTCGGTCGCCTTTCCCGAGGACGGCTATCACGGCACGGACATCTGGGATCTGGCCGACCTCTTCCGGGCGAAATACGGGGATACCTTCGTGGACATAGCGCCCGCGGAGCGCCGCGAGGCCATGAAGGACTTCGGCCTGGACTACAACATCGAAAAGATGAAGACCGACCTAGAGCGATACGGCATCCGGTACGACCGCTGGTTCCTCGAGTCCTCGCTCCACGAGAGCGGCTACGTGGACGAGACGGTGGCGCTTTTGACGAAGAACGGCCTGACCTACGAGAAGGACGGCGCGCTCTGGCTGAAGAACACCGACCTGGGCGCGGACAAGGACGAGGTGCTGCGCCGCGCCAACGGCTTCTATACGTACTACGCCGTCGATCTGGCCTATCACCGCAACAAGTTCGTCGAGCGCGGCTTCGACCGCGTCATCGACGTCTGGGGCGCCGACCACCACGGCCACGCGATCCGCTTTGCCGCCTCCATGAAAGCCCCGGGGCTGGGCCTGGAGGGCAAGCAGCTCGATTTTCTCATCATGCAGCTCGTGCACCTGGTGCGGGACGGCGAGAGCGTCAAGGTCTCCAAGCGCAGCGGCAAGGTCATCACGCTCTCCGATCTTCTCGACGAGATCTCGGTGGACGCGGCGCGCTACTGGTTCAACTCCCGCCCCAACACGCATCTGGAGTTCGACCTCGACCTCGCCGTGCGCGAGGACAGCGAGAACCCGGTCTATTACATCCAGTACGCCCACGCGCGCATCTGCTCGCTGGTTGCCAACCTCGCCGCCGAAGGCGAAACCGTCCGGCCCGCCGCGGAAGTGGACGCGGCGCTTCTCACCGACGAGACGGAACGGGCGCTTCTTAAGAGCCTCTCGCAGCTCCCGGACGAGATCCGCCTCGCCGCGCGGGACTGCGACCCGTCGCGCATCAACCGCTACCTCCTGCAGCTTGCCGGCGACTTCCACCGGTTCTACAACGCCTGCCGCATCAAGGGGGAGGAGCCGGCGCTTCTCGCCGCGCGGCTGAAGCTGGCGGATACCGTCCGGTCGGTCCTGGAAAACTGCCTCGGGCTCATCGGCGTCTCTGCGCCCGTGAAGATGTAAAAGCAATGAAACGGCGGGCGGAGAGACTTCTCTCCGCCCGCCGTTTTGCAATGCCCTGCGGCGGACGCGCGGCCCATGCGGCCTATATGACGCATTATTCATTTGGATATATCACTGGCCGGCTGGACTGACGGAAATGGGTGCCGCGTGGGACAAAGGGGAACATATGGCATGAAAATTGGATATATCGTCGCCGGCGTGGTCCTCTCTCTGATCTTTCTTCTTCTGCGGCGTGCTCTCCGGCGAAAAAACGGGATCCGGTGGGTTAATTTTCTGGAGGGGTACCGGAAGGAAAGCTACGACGAGGAGGGGCTCCTTCGCTTTCTCGGTGATGCCATGCTGGTCTGGGCCGTCGGCGGCGGCGGCTGCTGGATCGCAGGCGGCGTTTTGGGGCTGGACTGGCTGTACCGGGTCGGGTTGGCGTTTATCCTTGCGGTTGCGGTCTTTCTGTTGGCCTTTCTGAACACGGGGAACCGGTTTCGGAAATAGATGGGAATCGAACGGCGGGAAAGCGGCCGTATTGCGATGAAAAATTTTTTGCGTTCCGCTGCGCTGCGCCCTTAGCCCTGCAGCAGCCGCGCCGCGCCGTAACGCAGGCAGCGGCGCAGGCGGGCCTCGCCGCGCTGCAGCGTGCGGCAGACCGTGGACTTGTTGATGCCCAGCGCCTTCGCGATTTCCGTCTGCCGCTCGCCGTTGTAGTAATAGCGCATGAGGATCTCCCGCTGGCGGGGCGTGACCTCCTCCGAGAGCGCGCGCTTGAGATTGCTGCGCAGGCGGCTCAGGGAGGCGGCGTTGGTCTCGGCCATGCAGCCGGCGTAGCGTTCCAGCGCCGCCTGTGTCTGCGCGTCCTTCCTATAGCGTGTACTTTTCATTTTTCCGGTAACCCCTTTCATAATAATGCGCGGTGAGTTCCGCAAGTTCCCGGGCCTGGCGCGCCATGGCGTCGAGCATGCGCAGCCTGTCCGAGAGAAGCGCGCGTTCCCGCTCGTCCTCCGGTGGGGGCGTCTCATAGCGCAGGAGATGGATGCGCGCGCGCAGAAGCCGCGCCTGCCTGTCGTATTCGGCCGAGAGTTCCAGGAGCGTCATGGCCCGTCCTCCTCTCCCACAATGATTTCATCCGCCGCGAAGTAGGCCTCCGCGAAAGCCGCGAAGCAGTCCTCGCAGATAAGCCCCGCGGCGGTGCGGTGCGCCGGTTCCCCCGCGTACAGCGCCCCGCCGCAGCAGC
>DAOPLW010000018.1:0-10333 GCA_035391945.1 Oscillospiraceae bacterium
CGGTCCTGTGCATCGGGGCTTCCGCGCTCGCCGGAGGCGACAGGGCGGGCCTTTTCGTGCTGCTCTTCTCCCTCGTCTTCGGCGCCATCGGCTGCGCCGACGACCTTGTCAAGATCAAAAAGAAACACAACGAGGGGCTGACCGCGTCCCAGAAGTTCCTCCTGCAGCTTGCGGCGGCGGTGGCGTTTATCTCTCTTTTGCGCTATTCCGGCTATCTGAGCCCCGACCTCTACGTTCCGTTTCTCAATATCAGCCTGCATCTGAGCTGGTGGCTCTATACGGTCTTCGCCGCGTTCGCCGTCGTGGCGACCGTGAACGCCGTCAATATCACGGACGGCATCGACGGCCTGGCCGCAGGCGTAACAATCCCGGTGGCGGTGTTCTACGCGGCCGCTTCCCTCCTCTGGGGCCGGACCTCGCTGTGCATTTTTGCTTCCGGCCTCGCCGGCGGCCTCGCCGGCTTCCTGGTCTATAATTTCCACCCCGCGAAGGTCTTTATGGGCGACACCGGCTCGCTCTTCCTCGGGGGTGCGGTCTGCGGCCTGGCCTTCGCGCTCGACATGCCGCTTATCATCCTCGTGGTCGGCGTCATATACGTCGCGGAGGTCCTTTCGGACGTCATCCAGATGGCCTACTTCAAGGCGACGCACGGCAGGCGCATCTTTCGCATGGCGCCGCTGCACCACCACTTCGAAATGGGCGGCTGGAGCGAAAAGAAGCTCTTCTTCGTCTTCTCGGGTATCACGGCCGTCATGTGCGCCCTGGCGTATCTCGGCGTCGCCGGCCGTTACCCCTACTGACGCCGCGCGGCACGGGCCGACCCGATCCCGGTTTTTGTTTGTAAGGAGGTGGCTCTCATGGCATCCCCGGACCGCACGCTCGCCAAGGAGGAACAGCTAGCCCGCGGGCCCATGGACCTCCCCTTCCTCATACTCACGCTGACGCTCCTGGGTTTCGGCCTCGTCATGGTCCTCTCGGCCAGCTCGGCGAGCTCCTACTATGAATCCGGCAACGCCGTTTACTATTTTCTCCGACAGGCCATTTTCGCCGGCGGCGGGGTCGCGATCCTGTTCGTGGTCTCCCGCATCAACTACCAGCAGTTCCGCTGGATGTCGGTGTTCGTCCTCTGGGGTTCCATCGCACTGCTCGTCATCGTGCTCATCCCCGGCGTCGGCGTCACGCGCAACAACGCCACGCGCTGGCTGGACCTGGGCTTTACGCAGTTTCAGCCCTCGGAGGCCGCGAAGCTGGGGATCATCCTCTATTTCTCTGCGCGCATTTCCAAAATGCGGGACAAAATGGGGAAAATCCGGCATCTGGTCCCCTTCGCGGCGATCCTCCTTCTGATCTCGGTCCTTCTCTACTTCGAGCCGCACATGTCCGGCACGATTCTGATCCTCGCCGTGGGCGCGGCCCTGCTCTTCGCCGGCGGCATCAAACTGCCCTGGGTATTTCTCGGCGGCAGCGCGGTCGTGGCGGCGCTGTGGGTGGTCATCACCAAAACGAGCTACATGGCCTCGCGCATCGCGCTCTGGAAAGATCCCTGGAGCGATCCCCTCGGGAAAGGCTTCCAGACCATCCAGTCGCTCTACGCGGTGGGTTCCGGAGGGCTATTGGGCCTCGGGCTCGGCAAGAGCCGGCAAAAATATCTCTACCTTCCCGAGGAGCACAACGACTTTATTTTTGCCATCGTGCTCGAGGAGCTCGGCTTCATCGGCGGGTGCATCGTGCTCCTGCTCTTCGCGATGCTGATCCTGCGCGGTTACTGGCTCGCCATCCATGCGCGCGACCGCTTCGGGAGCCTTCTGTGCGTGGGGATCACGACGCTCCTGGCGGTGCAGGTGTTCCTGAACGTGGGCGTCGTAACAAATCTCTTTCCGGCGACGGGCATTTCGCTTCCCTTTTTCAGTTACGGGGGCACCGCGCTTCTCATCCAGCTCGTGGAGATGGGCATCATTCTGAGCGTCTCGCGCCAGATCCCAGCGCCGAAGGCGGGCTAGCCGCCCTTCAGCCGGCGCCTTTCCAATCCTGAAACGAGGTGTTGCCCCATGCGCGTCCTGTTTACCTGCGGCGGCACAGCAGGCCATATCAATCCCGCCCTGGCGCTGGCCGGGGCACTGCGCGGGCGGCGGCCGGACGCGGAGATCCTCTTCGCGGGAGCAACGCGCGGTATGGAGAACGAGCTGGTGCCCCGGGCGGGGTACAAGCTCCGGACGGTACCCATCATGCGCCTGCAGCGCACCTTCAACGCTTTCGGCATCAAGTACAACCTTAAGTCCGTCTGCGCCTACCCCGCCGCACAGCGCAAGGCTGCGGCGGTGATCCGGGAATTTGACCCGGACATCGTGGTGGGCATGGGCGGCTACGCCAGCGAGCCTTTCGTACGGCAGGCGGCAAAACAGGGAATTCCGACGGTCATCCATGAGTCGAATGCCGTGCCGGGCCTCACGACGAAACTCCTCGCGCGGCACGCGGACCGCGTCCTTGTGGGCTTTGAGGAGAGCCGGGCGCACTACCCGCATCCCGACCGTGTTCTTGTCACCGGCACGCCCGTACGCGGCGACTTCTTCGCGCTCACGCGCAGGGAGGCCCGCGCGAAGCTGGAGCTTTCGGACGAGCGCCCGCTCGTCCTGTCCTATTTCGGCAGCCTCGGCGCGAGGGCCATGAACGAGGCGATGGTGGATTTCATCGCCGCCGAGTGTGAAGCCGGCGAGCCCTTCCACCATATCCACGGCATGGGCGGCAGCTTCGGCGGGATGCCGGAGGCGCTCTCGGCGCGCGGCATCCGCCTCGCGGACCATCCGGCCGTCTCCCTGCGCGAATACATTTACGACATGCCCGTCGTCATGGCCGCGGCGGACCTCGTCATCTGCCGCTCCGGCGCCTCCACGCTGGCGGAGCTCACCGCCCTCGCCCGGCCCGCGATCCTGGTCCCCTCCCCCAACGTGACGGGCCACCACCAGGAGAAAAACGCGCGCTTCCTCGGCGAGCGCGGCGCCGCGCTCGTCTTCTCCGAAGGCGCGGAACTGGGGATGCGGATTTTCGATGCGGCGCGCGCGCTCCTCTCCGATCCGGAGCGTCTGGCCGCCATGCGGCGCGCCGCCGGCTCAGTCGCCGAGGGCGACGCCGCCACGCGTATCTGTGACGTGATTCTGGACCTGGCGCGGCAAAGGCGGGCGTAGCCCTCTCACCCCTGCACCTCCTCCGGCATAGGATGCCACAGATGCGGAGGGAGGGTGCCTATGCAAGAATTCCTGATCCAGGGCGGACGGCCGTTTTCCGGCAGCGTGGAGGTCCACGGCGCGAAAAACAGCGTCCTGCCCATTCTGGCAGCGAGCCTCCTATCGGGCGGTATGTGCCGCATACATAACTGCCCCCGTCTGCGGGACGTGGAGACCTCGGCCGAAATCCTTACCCGTCTGGGCTGCGCGGTCCGGCGGGAAGACGACGCGCTCCTCGTGGATGCCACGACGCTCACGCGTAGCGACATCCCCGATGCCCTCATGCGGAAAATGCGCTCGTCCGTCATTTTCCTCGGCGCGATCCTGGCCCGCTGCGGCCAGGCTGAAATGAGTTTTCCGGGCGGCTGCGAGCTGGGCAGCCGGCCCATCGATCTGCACCTGGCGGCGCTCGGCGCGCTGGGCGCCGATATCCGCGAGAGCGGCGGATGCCTCCACTGCGCGGCGACGCATCTCGCGGGCACAGAGATTCACCTCTCCTTCCCCAGCGTGGGCGCGACGGAGAACATCATGCTTGCCGCCTGCGCGGCGGAGGGCGTGACGGTCATCGAGAACGCCGCCCGGGAGCCGGAGATCGTGGATCTGCAGGATTTTCTCGTCGCCATCGGCGCGGATGTCCGCGGCGCGGGCGGCTCCACGGTGGCCATCCGCGGCGGGAAGCCGCTCCACGGCTGCGATTACCGCGTCCGGGCCGACCGCATCGTGGCGGCCACCTATCTGGCCGCGGCGGCCGCAGCGGGCGGAGAGGTCGAGATATGCGGCACGGATTACCGCCGCATTTCCACGGTCACTTCCATCCTCGCCGAAGCGGGCTGCAACATCCGCAGCACCGGAGACTGCGTTCTCCTGCGCCGTACCGGCCGCCTCGCGGCGGTGCGCCCGGTACGTACCGCCCCTTACCCCGGCTTTCCGACCGACGCGCAGGCGCCGATTATGGCGGCGCTCTGCACCGCCCGGGGCACGACGGTATTCGTGGAAAATATATTTGAAAGCCGCTACCGCCATGTCGCCGAGCTGCGGCGTATGGGCGCCGATATCCGCGTGGAGGGCAAGGTCGCGGTCGTCTCCGGCGTCGAGCGTCTTTCCGGCGCTTCCGTCCGCGCGGACGACCTGCGCGGCGGCGCGGCGCTCCTCATCGCAGCCTTCGGCGCGGAGGGCGAGAGCCACGTCACGGGCCTTTCGCATATCGATCGCGGCTACGACGCCCCCGAAGCCGCCTTTTCGCGCCTCGGCGCGGACATCGTGCGGCGGGATGTCCCGTAAATTCCAGAGACAGAGAGGAGGGGGCGCATGTCCCGACGCAACCAGCCTTTTCGCCACCATCGGACGCGGGGCCGCTTCCATGCGCTCTATATGCTGCTCTCGGCGGTCCTGATCTGCGCAGCCATCGTGGGGGGCAGCATCGTCTTTTTCCGGGTCAAGACCATCGAGGTCTCCGGCGCTTCCCGCTACACGCGCTCCGAAATCATCGCCGCCTCCGGCATCCAGAGCGACGAAAATCTCTTTCTCATCAACAAATTCTCCGTCGTGCGTTCCATGTTCAAACGCCTGCCGTATCTCGATACCATCATGATCCGCCGCCGTCTGCCCGACACCATGGTCATCACGGTCACCGAGTGCCAGCCCGCGGCCGTTCTGGAGACGCAGGACGGCGACTGGCTGATGGACAAGCAAAGCAAGCTCCTCGAGCAGGCGACGGGCGACTACCCGCGCGTCGTCGGGCTCGCGCCCCTCTCCCCCTCGGCGGGCGACATCCTGGCGCTCGGCGAGGCCGGCGCGGACAACCTCACGGCGCTTCAGACCCTTTTGCCGTTCCTCCAGGAACATGACCTCGAAACGCACGTGGCTTCGATCGACTTCACCGAGGCCGGACGCGTCACGCTCGACTACGACGGCCGGCTCACGGTGTATCTCGCCGTTGAAGATGATCTGGACTACAAGCTGCGTTTCTTCGTGGAAGTCCTCGCGCGTCTCAATGCCACCGATTACGGCGTCGTCGACATGACAAAGGACGAGGCCCACTTTATCCCCGCATAGCGCTGCGCGCCATGCGGGGGCCCCGGATCCTACCGCTTACGGGCGGAGTCAATCCGCCCTGCGAAATCCTCCGCACTTGCTTCGGATTTGCGGCGGCACCCGCCGCCGTCCCCGCTTTGCGGGGCCCCATGACGCGCTGCGCGCCATGCGGGGGCCCCGGATCCTACCGCTTACGGACTGAATTAATACGCTTCGCCAAATTCTTCCACATTCGCGCCCGCTTTGCCATCGCCCCCCCTCCGCCCCCGCTCCGCAAATGCTCCGCGGCGTTCGGCGGCAGCGGCCGAACCGCGCGCAACTTTCGAAAACGCCCCTTGACCTGGCACCCTTTTGGGGATAGAATGTAGAAGTTAAAGAATATTCATTACCTTTTTAATACAGGAGGATGCGCTATGCCTTTTGGATTCGATGCCGGTCCGGAAACCGTCGTAACCATTAAGGTTCTCGGCATTGGCGGCGGCGGCAACAACGTGGTCAACCGGATGGTGAGATCCGGCATGCAGAATGTGGATTTCGTCGCCATCAACACGGACAAGCAGGCGCTGGCCGTCTCCAGCGCTACTTATAAAATTCAGGTCGGCGAGAAGCTGACCCACGGGCAGGGCGCGGGCAGCGACCCGGAAATTGGGCGCAAGTCCGCCGAGGAAAACCGCAGCCAGATCGCCAAGGCGCTCGACGGCACGGACATGGTCTTCATCACCGCCGGCATGGGCGGCGGCACGGGTACCGGCGGCGCCCCCATCGTGGCCGACGTGGCCAAGGAGATGGGCATCCTCACCGTGGGCGTCGTAACCAAGCCCTTCGGCTTCGAGGGCAAGCGCCGCATGGAGCAGGCCGAGCACGGCATTGAGGATCTGCGCAGCCGCGTGGACTCCCTCGTGGTCATTCCGAACGACCGCCTCAAGCACGCCACCGATCAGAAAATCACCCTCGCCAACGCGTTTGAGATCGCGGACGACGTCCTGCGCCAGGCGGTGCAGAGCATCTCCGACCTCATTAAAAACGTGGGCTTTATCAACCTCGACTTTGCCGACGTGAGCGCCGTCATGCGCGACGCGGGTCTCGCGCACATGGGCGTCGGCCGCGCGGCCGGCAAGGGCAAGGCCGAGGAGGCCGCCCGCATGGCCATCTCCAGCCCGCTTCTCGAGACCTCCATCAACGGCGCCAAGGGCGTCCTCGTCAATGTCACGGGCAGCATGGACATCGGCCTGGAGGAGGTCGAAACGGCGGCAAACCTCGTACAGCAGTCCGCCCACAAGGACGCGAACATCATCTTCGGCGCCGCCTTCGACGATACGCTCGAGGACGAGATCCGCGTGACCGTCATCGCCACGGGCTTCGACGAGGGGCCCGAGGAATTCAATCCCTTCGGCGCCAAACGCGCGGAGGAAGAGAAGGTGGGCGTCGGGGTCGGAGCCGCGGCCGCGCCCGAGCCGCTCAGGCCGGGCGAGCCGGAACCGGATCCCTTCGACGATATTTTCAAGATCTTCAACAAGAGATGAATCACAAAAGCGCGCCCCCGGCGGCCCGGCCGCCGGGGGCGCATCGGCCCGTCGAAGAAGCCAAAGGCTTCTTCGACGGGCCGATGCGCGTTTTTTGAAACAATGCAAACCGTCTTAACAACGGTCGTCGAAACGCAGAAGAAAAGCTGCTGGCTTTCCTTTCCATTTTCTTTCGCCCTCCTCGTCCGAGGGTTCCCCCGACAGATGAAACGCACCCCGGCGGCCGGGCCGCCGGGGTGCGTTTTGCGCCGGGAAACGCCGTGTGCGTCACCCGTCATTCCAACGGAGGCCGCGGCGTCTGCGGCACGGGCCCGTTCCTTCTCCGCCGCACCGCGCCGAAGCGCGCGGCGCCCGCCCCCTCAGCTCTTGTCGCCGGGCTTAAAGAGGAGCGCCACGAGGAAGCCGAAGAACACCGCACCCGCGATGCCTCCGGCCGTGGCCGTGATCCCGCCCGTAAAAACGCCGAGGAGCCCCTTTTCCGCCACGGCCTTCTGCACGCCGGCGGCGAGCGTATAGCCGAAGCCCGTGAGCGGCACGGTCGCGCCCGCGCCGCCCCACTCCACCAGGTATTTATACACGCCCAGCGCGCCGAGCACCACGCCGCCCGTTACATAGAGCACCAAAATTCGCGCGGGCGTGAGTTTGGTCCTGTCGATCAGGATCTGTCCCAAGGCGCACAGCACGCCGCCGCAGAGAAAGGCTTTCAGATAGTCCACGGTAACACTTCCATTTACAGAGTGACGCATCGCGCCGCATGCGGGCAGGTCCTCTCAGGGACCCCCGGGTCCTGTTTTCTGCCACGCCCTGCGGCCGCGGCAAATCCGGCATCGCCTGCACTCCGCCGACGGCCGGGCGCAAAATGCGCCGCCGACCCGGCGGCATAACCGCCCTGCGGCTATTTTGCCACGTCGAGGGCCACCGCGTGGCAGATTCCCGGAATGCTCTCCCCCTGCTGGGTGGAGGTCGGCGAGAGGAGCGCCCCCGTGGCCGCGAAGAGCACCCGCTTCCAGCGCCCGGCGCACATCCCGTCCAGAATGTATCCCGTGAGTACCGCGGCCGAGCAGCCGCAGCCGGAGCCGCCGCAGTGGACGTCCTGCTTCTTCGCGTCGTAGAGCAGCACGCCGCAGTCGTCGTAGTTCCCGGTGAGGTCCTTGCCGTCCTGGTGGAAGAAGTCGAGCACGATGCTCTTCCCCAGAACGCCGAGGTCGCCCGTTACGATAAGGTCGTAGTCGTCGGGCCGAAAGCCCGTGTCCGCAAAGTGGGCGCACAGCGTGTCGTAGGCCGCGGGGGCCATGGCCGCGCCCATGTTGTTGGCGTCCTTGATCCCCTTGTCCACGATCTTTCCCGTCGTAACGTGCGTGACATACGGTCCCGGGCCCGCCGCCGTGAGGATGCACGCGCCCGCCGCCGTGGCCGTCCACTGGGCCGTGGGCGTGCGCTGTCCTCCGTATTCCAGCGGCGTGCGGTACTGCCGCTCCGCCGTGCAGAAGTGCGACGAGGTCAGCGCCGCCGCCGCATCGGCGAAGCCGCCGTCGATGCTCATGGCCGCCAGCGACAGGCTCTCGGCCATCGTGGAACACGCGCCGTAAAGCCCGAAAAAGGCGACCCCCAACTCCCTGAGCGCAAAGGAGGTGCCGATGCACTGGTTGAGAAGGTCCCCTGCAAAAATGTAGTGCAGCGCGGAAGCCGGAAGCTTCGCCTTGTCCAGCGCCAGCGCGAGGGCCTGTTTCTGCATCAGGCTCTCCGCCTTCTCCCAGCTCGCCTCTCCGAAGGTCGAATCCTGCTCGATGCGGTCAAAGTTCGCGCGCAGCGGGCCCTCCCCCTCGCGCTTTCCCACCACGTTGGCGCTTCCCGTCACGGACGGCGGATCTGCCAGCCGGACGGTCTGCGTTCCCATGCGTTTTGCCATTCCATCACGCTTTCCCACTTTGAGATGTTGTTAGCGTGCGCAGTTCTTTTTTGAATTATGCCGCAGGGCGGAACATCCTCTCTGTTACCAACGTCTAATCCAATTGTAACCAATTTGTTCTTGCAACGAACTGTACTGCTTGTTACAATACAGTTTGTACTTTCCAGAAGGAGGAATGGAAAATGCCCGAAACCAACGTCCCGGCGCCGACGGAGAGCGGCGCGCCGGTCCTGCAGAAGCCGGCAGGTACCAAAAAGAAGAAGAAAAAGAATACCCGGCGTCGCATTATCACGTTGGCCATCGTGGCCGTGGTGGTCGGCGCCGGTATCTTCGGCCTCGTGAAGCTGCTGGGCAAAAAAGAGGAGAAGGTCCCGCTCACCGACTTTGTCACCCGCGGCTCCATCCAGAGCACGGTCACCGGCCAGGGGGTGGCGCAGGCCAAGGAGAGCAAGACCATCACCCTCGCCGCCGGCGGCACCGTGCAGGAGGTCTTCGTCACGGACGGGCAGCAGGTGCACGTCGGCGATCCCCTCTACCGCATCGACAGCAGCGTGGCCGAGGAGGCCGTGGAAACCGCGCAAAAGGCGGTCACGTCCGCCGAGAATTCGCTTCAGGACCTGCTGGACGCTTATCAGGAGCTCACCGTGAAAGCGCCGCACGGCGGGAAGCTTCTGGACGTCCGGGACGTCTCGGTCGGGGACGACGTGTCCGTCGGGGAGACGCTCGCGACGCTCGTGGACGATTCGAAGCTGCGCCTGGAACTCTATTTCAGCTACGGCTATGAGAGCGACATCTCCGTCGGCCAGGCCGCCACGGTCTCCATTCCCGCGACGATGGCGACCGTCCCGGGCACGGTGGAAGCGATCAACAAGGTGCGCCGCATTTCTCCGGAGGGCTCCGTCCTCTTTGAGGTCTCGATCCTTCTGGACAACCCCGGCACCCTGACAAGCGAAATGGGCGCCACCGCCGCGCTGCGCTCGGCTTCCGGAGAGAGCATCCTCCCCTATGAGGCGGGCGAGCTCGCGTATTACCGGAGCACCGACATCGTCACGAAGGCCGGCGGCGAGGCCGAGTGGGTGGGGCCTCTCATGGACTATGCCCAGGTCAGCGCGGGCGACAGCCTCCTGCGCATGTCGGAGGAGGACACCGCCGAGCAGATCGAAACCGCCCGGAACACCCTGGAGAGCGCGCAGGAGAACCTGGACGAGGCCGTCGAGAACCTCGCCAACTTCAACGCCGTCTCTCCCATCAACGGCACGGTCCTCTCCTGTTCCCTCACCGTGGGTGAGGAAGTCGAGAGCGGCCGCGTGGCCATCAGCATCGCCAACACCTCCGTCATGATCATCAACGCCGAGATCGACGAGCGCAACATCTCCTACGTCAAAAGCGGCATGCCGGTCTCGATCGACCAGTGGGGCACGCCGTTCTTCGGCACCGTCGAATCCGTGAGCCTTGAAGGCTCATACAGCAACGGCGTGTCCACGTTCCCGGCGGTCATCCGCGTGGACAATCCCGACGGCGCGCTCCTTTCCGGCTCCTACATCACCTACAGCCTCGTGGCCAGCCAGAGCGACGACTGCCTGCTCGTCCCCATCCAGAGCGTGCAGTATGTCAACATCGAGGAGGACGGCACCATTTCCGACGAC
>DAOPLW010000019.1:0-10133 GCA_035391945.1 Oscillospiraceae bacterium
CCAGAGCGGCGCTCGTGGGGATGAGGCTGCGCCAGAGCATGCGCCGCTCCGCCGCCTCGCCGGTCAGATACTTCCGGATGCCGGGCGCGGAGAGAACGTCGGCCGTCTCCGCAAGGGCGTATCCCCGGTTGGGCGCGGCGGCGATGGGGTAGCCCTCCTCGCGCAGGGCGCGCACCGCCTTCCAGACGGCCGCCCGGCTCACGGCCAGGCGCAGCGCCATCTCCTCGCCGGAGAGATACCGCCCCCTCGCCTCATCGAGCAGCGCCAGCACCGCTTCGTCCCGGTTCTTCATAGAGACACCTCCCGTGTTTGCAGAGGCATTCTAACACGGGAGGCATCTTATTGTCAACAAAATATTTCGTTTTTGTTTACAATTGGCCGGCTAGACATCCCCGGCCGGGACCGTCGGTTTTTTCGGCGCTTCGGTGCGCATGCGCCGCGCCTCCAGGGTCAGGACGAGCACCGTCCGGTCGTCCGCGCCCGCGGAAAAGCCGTCGCTCTCCTCCAGGATCGCCTGCGCGAGCGCGCCGGGGGAGCACCCCGTATGGGTCGCGATCCGGCCCCGCAGCCAGTCGTCGGCGCCGCTCCCGGCAAGTACGCCGTCCGTCAGGAGCACCACCCAGTCCCCGGCCTCCACCCGGAAGTGCTGGATGTCCGGCGCGGGCGAGCCGCCGAGCGTGAGACCCGCCGGCAGGCTCGCGCCCGTCACACGGGAGACGCGCGCGCCCTTCCGGACGTAGGTGGGCGCGGCGCCGTATTTATAGAGCGCGGCCGTGCCGTCGAAAAGGTCCACCTCCAGAAGGTCCACGGTCGTGAATGTCCCCTCCGCCTCGCCGCGCAGGACGAGCGCGGAGTTGAGCGTTTTGAGCGCGGCCTCCGCGCGCATGCCGGTCTGAAGGAAACGCTCCAGAATCCGCGCGGCTAGCGTGCTCTCCCGCGCCGCGGCCTCGCCGCACCCCATGCCGTCCGCGAGGAGGACGTAGAGCACACCCGCGTCGGTCTTGAAGTAAGTCCCGCCGTCGCCGCTCACCACCTCCTCTCGCTTGCGCTTCGCGGCCGCGCCGATGGTGGCCGCCAGCGGTTCCGCCTGCGTAAGGGTCAGGCGGCCGGGCGCGTGCGTCTCCGAAAGCGGCACGCCCAAAAGCGTCGCGAGGGCCGTACCGCTTTCCCCCTCCGTCAGGCGCTTCGCCCCTTCGCCGCAGATCTCCGCGCGCAGGCGGCCGCGCTCGTCCCGGGCGACGAAGCAATCCCCCGCAAAGCCGCGCTCGCGGAGAAACCGGCGCAGCTGCCGTTCGCGCAGGGTGTCCGGCGTCTCCGCGCGCACCGCGTCGGCCGCGGCGTCGCGCAGCACCTCGGAAATCTCCTGGTACTGCGCGCAGATGGTCTGGCGGCTCTCCTGCAGGCGCAGGCGGTACTGCCTGCGCCAGAGCATTTTCGCGAGTTCCTCATTCACCGCCGCAAGGAGCTTCGGCAGCCGGATGCAGCGGGAGGAAAACTGAATGGGGAGGTCGGAGGCTTCCAGCGATCCGCGTTCGAGCATGTCCGCCGTGGCGTCGTTGAAAGCGTTGAAGGTGGAGACATATTCCCGCTGCCAGCAGGCGCTCTGGAGCGGGCAGGCGCGACAGACTTTTCCGGCCGCCCGGTCAAAGACGGACGCCACGTCCGCGTCGTTGTCCGGCAGGCGGGAAAACGTGCCGCGCAGGCTCTCGTACAGGGCGCGGAATGCCTCCGCGGAGGCCTCCAGGCGCTTTTTCGCCTGCTCGGCGGGATTCTGCGGCGCGGCGCGCTCCGCCGCCGCGCCGAAATAGGGCCGCAGCGGCGCAAGGTACCGCTCCGGCAGAACGAGAAAGACCACCGAGCCGAGCACCGTTTCATAGAGCACCGAGGGCCCCAGCCCGGTGATCTGGGCCCAGAGCACCGCCGCGCCGTCCGCGAGTATGTAACCCATCGCCGGGGCCAGGCGCGTCTTTCCGCGGCACAGACCGGCGGCGAGTCCCGAAAAGCCGAAAATCATCGTATATTGCGGCACGCCGCCGGCGGCGAGGTCCAGCGCCATCCCGACGGCGACACCCGCCGCCGCGCCGGCGCTCGCGCCGCCGAAATGCGCGGCGAGAAGCACCAGCGTCAC
The DNA here is from genome assembly GCA_035391945.1 of Oscillospiraceae bacterium. GTDB lineage: Bacteria > Bacillota > Clostridia > Oscillospirales > Oscillospiraceae > DAOPLW01. Next base: position 2,129 of record DAOPLW010000019.1, read on the forward strand.
CGCCGGAAGCTTCCCGAGCGAGATCCCGAACGGCCGCGTGCCGTCGAGCGCGATGAGGAGCGTCGCTCCCAGGAGCAGGAGGCAGAGCCTCCGCTGCGGATCGGTCTCAGCCGGCTGGCGCTCGTCAAGCGCCAGCCGATAAAACCACGCGAACGCGCCCGCGAGGAACGCCTCCGTGGCGGCGAGAAACAGGCCCCAGGGCTGCCAGTTTATTTCCGGCAGGACGACGAAACCCGTCGTGGCCGTCATGGCGCCGGTCACGAGCGGCATGAACCACACACGCTTTGTGATCTTCATGTCCCCGAAGGCGAAGGCCACCGCAAAAATGAGCACCGCCGCGGAGAGCGTACGCATCCCGTCGGCAAAGCCGCGCGTGAGAAAAGTACCGACGCCGCAGCCGATGAGCGCGCAGAGGCCCGGCAGCGAGCCGCCGGAGGCGCCGACAAACGCCGGCCCGAACGGCGCGGCGCCCCCCAGGATCTCTCCGGCGGCCAGCACCGCCCCGAGCGCGAAGCGCGAGGCGCTCTCCGCCGTCTGTGGCTGCGCGATCCCGTGCGCAAAACCGGCGTACAGCCGGGCCGCCGCGTTTTTCTCCCGTCCCACATGCATGGCTTGTCCCTCCCGAGGAGATTTTTACCATCGTATCCGGGTCCGTACGAAAAAACAGGTCGGGAAATGAAGCGGGAAACAAAAAAACCGCCGGAAGGCCTTCTTTTAAGGCCTTCCGGCGGTCCGGAGACATCGGGCGGCAAAAAACGCCCTATTTATCCTCTTTTCCCGGCCCGACCGTTTCGGCTTTCGAAACAAAAAGCCGGTAGGCGGTCTCTTCGGCGGAGACATCCGTCTTGCGCTCGCGCAGCACGGCGGTGAGCAGCGGATAGAGGACGATGGACACCAGGCCCGCGCAGAACCCGTTGTTGTACAGATTGAGCCCGCCCAGGGGCGCCCCCGCGCGCATGACGACGGACATGTGCAGAAAACCCGTCGCAACACCTGCGACGGGTCCGAAAACGCCGGAAATGGGCGCAAGTGTAGTCCCGAACATGGCCGCCAACTGCGCGCCGGGCGTGAGCGGCGTACCCCACGCGCTCACCGACGCACAAAGCCAGACGCCGAACATGACGGGCAAAATATTGCGCGGATGCTTCCCATAGCCGGAGAAGCACATCACGATCAATACGCCGCCCATGGTGGCGCCGTTGACATCCCCGCCGATCAGGCGGAGATATCCCAGCGCCAGAAGCCCGTTTATGCCGCTGTTGAGAAGGACGGGCCCCGGCCCGTACATACGGAGGTAGTCCGACGGGGCGCGCCCCGTCGTGCGCAGCAGGCGGCCGTAACGCCGCAGGAGGGCGCGCCTGTCGCAGCAGAACCCGGTCAGGATCAGGCCCGCACAAAAAAGAAGGAGAAATACGGTGAGCGTGTCCGTCACGTCCGTCGCCCAATAAAACTGACCGACGGGCTCCACGCCCGCCGTCACCAAAACAGAGCTTACCACGGTGCCGAACATGCCCGCCGCAAAGCCCAGGTTATAGAGGTTCATCCCGTTCTGGATCTTGAAGGTATGCGCCGCGAGAGGCGGGATGGAAAATCCGATGAGAACGCCCAGCCCGGCGCCGATCAGGAGGCGCAGTTCAAAGGGGATGACCGTATCGTGAAACGTCAGATAGCTGACCACCGGGCTCAGGCTCGTGGCCAGAAGGCCGGAGGTGATGAAGGTCGCCACCGGGACGTGGTAGACCCGCGCGCGGAGAAGCGCCCCGGCCAGGATGGGCGTGATGTTGAACAGGTTCTTGCCGAAAAACGAAAAGCCCGTCATGAGACCCACCACCACAATGGTGAAGCCGTTGGCCGGAACGCCGCTCGCCATCATGATGCTAATGCAGACGAGCCCCACGATTCCGGCGTTGAGAAAAGCCGGGCCGAGCCCCGCGAAGGCTATGTAGTCGGTGATGAGCGAATCCTCACTGAAGACGATCTTGTCCAGTCCCTCCCAGAGTTCCCTCGGCGGGGCCTGAAAAGCGGCGATCACAATCAGCCCTGCCGCGAAACACAGCAGAGCCGGGTACAGTTTTGCATAGCGCATGGCATGCAGTCTCCTTTCCGCTCCGCTCTCCCCGGGACGGAGCCTACTCGGGCGTCACCGCTCTTCGGAAGGGCTCACCTCCTGCCATATTTTCTTATTCTCTATCGTAAGGCGCGGGTCCTTCCCAAGCGCCGTTGCCCGATTCGTCATCCCCCTGTTTTGAAGTTCGTTTTCTTACGTCCAATATACGCGCTTTCCCGGCATATATCAATCGTTTTGACCCGTTCCCCGGGGCCTAAAATAATCCTCCACCTGCCGGGCGTTTTTCTCGATCTCCGCCGTCAGCGCCGCCGGGGAACTGAATTTCCGCTCCGGCCGGAGATAATCGAAGAACTCCATGCGCACGGTCTCGCCGTAGAGGTCGCCGGAAAATCCGATGAGATATCCCTCCACGGAAACGCGCTCGGAGTCGTCCACCGTCGGGCGGATGCCGATGTTCGTCACGCACGGGTAGCTCCGGCCGTCCGGCAGCGTCACGCGGGTGACGTAGACGCCGAACCGCGGCGTCAGGACACCCTCCGGCAGCGCGAGGTTGACGGTGGGAAAGCCCAGCGTCCGGCCCACGCGGCGGCCGTGGTTCACGATGCCCGAGAGGACGTGGGGATGCCCCAGAAACGCGTTGGCGCGCGCGATCTCTCCCTTCGCGATCAGCTCCCGGATGTACGTGGAGCTGACCGTGATGCCGTCCTTCTCCACCTTCGGGATGATGTCGCAGCCGAGGGAGAGCGCCCCGCAGATCTCCCTGAGGCGCTCAGGGTCCCCCTCGCCCTTGTAGCCGAAATGGAAATCGTGCCCCGCGACCAGATGCGCGGCGCGGCAGTCGCGCACCAGGAAATCGGTGACGAAATCCTGCCAGGGCATGCACATCATGCGTTTGTCAAAGTGCGCGAAGATCACGTCCTTAATGCCGTAATTCTCGCGCATGATCCACGCGCGGTCGTAGGGGGAATCGATGAGCAGGACGGGCTTCCCCATCACGAGGTTTTTCGGCGGCGTATCGAAGGTGACGACCGCGGGGAGAAGCCCCTTCTCCTTCGCGCGGTCCGCCGTCCGGCGCAGCAGGGCGCCGTGGCCGATGTGCACCCCGTCGAAAAAACCCAGAGCGATGACGCGTTGTTTCTCTTTCAAGAAGCTACACCTCAAAAAATGATTTGACCGTCGTCACACGGCCGTTTTTTACCTCGCCGAGCATCAGGAACGTCCCATCCGGCGCATATGCGCGCACACGGCCGTCCGGCGCGTCGGCCGAAAACGCGTTCCCATTACGGCACAAGCGCTCGCGCGCGGCGTCCAGGGTCAGGGAGGGGTACCGGGCAAAGCATACGTCCACCGGGCGCAGAAGCGAGGCGCCTTCCCGTTCGACGTCCCAGAGCGTCACGGCGTCCCCGAGCGTAAAGCCGGCCGCCGCGGTCCTGCGCAGCGCGGCGAGCGCGCCTCCACAGCCGAGCGCGGCGCCGATATCATGACAGAGCGTCCGGATATAGGTGCCCTTCGAGCAGGTCACGGTGAGCAGCCAGTCCCCGTTTTCCGCGCGGCCCGTGCACACAAGGCGCAGGATCGTGACCGGGCGGGGTTTCCTCTCGATTTCCTTCCCCGCGCGGGCGAGCTCGTAAAGTTTTTTTCCGCCGATCTTGACCGCGCTGTACATCGGGGGGATCTGCAGGATGTCCCCCCGGAAAGCCCCGAGCGCCCGCTCGAGCGTCTCCGGACTTACGTCCGTACGGTGCGTTTCCAGAACCGTCCCCGTCACGTCCTGCGTGTCCGTGACGACGCCGAGCCGCAGCGCGGCTTCGTAGGTCTTTTCCCCGTGTTCGAGAAACTCCATCGCGCGCGTCGCGCGGCCGACGAGGACGGGCAGGACGCCGGTTGCCATCGGGTCGAGCGTACCGGCATGGCCGATGCGCCGCTCGTGCAGAACGCCGCGGAGCCTGGCCACCACGTCGTGGCTGGTCCAGCCGGCTTCCTTATCGACGACAAGCACGCCGCTTGCCATCAGGAATCGAGAATCTGGTCGATCGCCTCGAGAACGGCGCGCTTGCCGTCCCCGGCGTCGCCCGGCACCGTGGCGCCCGCCGCGGCCGCGTGCCCGCCGCCGCCCAGAAGCGCGCAGACCCTGTTGGCGTCCACCCATTTCGCGGTCGTGCGCAGGGAGATCCGGCAGCGGCCGTCCGGCATCTCGCGCAGCGTCACCGCGCAAAAGACCCCCTCGATCTGTCCGGGGAAGCCCGCGAGATCGTCCGCGTCGTCCTCGGTGGCGCCGAGCCGGTCCATGAGCGCCCGCGTCACGGACGCGACGGCGATTTTCCCCTCGCGGAAGAACTCCATGTTCTCCATGAGGGCCATCTCGATGTACATCCGTTTTTTGCTCTTGGTGCGGAAATGCTTTTTGTTGGCCGCGGCGGCGTCGATGCCGGTCTCCATGAGCGCCGCGGCAACCCTGTGGGAGTTCGCCGTCGTGTTGGCGTAACGGAAACAGCCCGTGTCCGTGGAGACCGCCACGTACAGCGGCAGCGCGATCTCCTGCGTAACTTCGGCGAGCTCCTTCGCCAGCGCGTAAATGATCTCTCCGCAGGCGGCGCAGGAGGCGTCCACCAAAGTATGCTCGGCATACGCCTCGTGCGACGGATGGTGGTCCACGGCGAGACAGATGCGCTCCCGGTACGCATCAGCGTTCGCGGGCAGCATGCCGGGGGCGGCCGCGTCCACCGCGACGACGCAGTCCGGAACAAAATCCGCGGGCGCCAGACAGGGCTCGAAATACGGCGCATAGGACGCGGTAATCTCCGGATTCTCCAGCACATAGGCGGTCTTTCCCATCTGCCGCAGGGTATGGCAGAGCCCCGCCGCACAGCCGATGGTGTCTCCATCGGGCCGCACATGGCTCAAAATCAGATAGCGGTCGTGCGCGCGCAGGTACGCCGCGGCTTCCTCGTACGTCATTCCGACTCCTCCTCCAGTCCGCGCAGGATGGAAAGAATATGCGCGCCCTTATCGATGGAGTCGTCGGCGGCGAAGACCAGTTCCGGCGTCATGCGCAGGGAGAGGCGCGCGCCCAGTTCCCGGCGCAGGAAACCGGCGGCGGATTTCAGACCCCGCATGACCTCTTTCTCCTGTGTGCGGTCGAGCATGCTCACATATACTTTTGCAAAGCGCAGATCGCCCGTGGTCTCAACGGCCGTGATGCTCACAAGGCCCTGCACGCGCGGGTCCTTGAGGGTACGAAGCAGGGCCGAGAGCTCGCGGGCGATCTCCTCGTTGATGCGTCCGATGCGGTTTGACGGCATGGCAATTCTCCTTTTGGGATATGAAACGTGTGTTGTTGCCCGGCGCGGGAAGCCGCGCGCCTCCCGCTTGTCCGGAACCGGCCGGCATGGCCGGGGCGGAGTGAATCCGCCCTGCGGAAATGCGCCGCATTTCCCGGCGCAGAGCGCCGTCCCCGCTTCGCGGGGCCCCGGAAGGCGACGGCCTTACTGCTGGATCTGCTCCATCTGAAACGCTTCGAAAATGTCGCCTGTCCCCAAAAAGCGCACGCGCTTTCCGGGGGCCCCGGGATTTATCATCCTCGGGCGGAGTGAATCCGCCCTGCGGAAATGCGCCGCATTTCCCGGCGCAGAGCGCCGTCCCCGCTTCGCGGGGCCCCGGAAGGCGACGGCCTTACTGCTGGATCTGCTCCATCTGAAACGCTTCGAAAATGTCGCCTGTCCCCAAAAAGCGCACGCGCTTTCCGGGGGCCCCGGGATTTATCATCCTCGGGCGGAGTGAATCCGCCCTGCGGAAATGCGCCGCATTTCCCGGCGCAGAGCGCCGTCCCCGCTTCGCGGGGCCCCGGAAGGCGACGGCCTTACTGCTGGATCTGCTCCATCTGAAACGCTTCGAAAACGTCGCCTTCCTTGATGTCGCTGTATTTTTCGATGCCGATGCCGCATTCATAGCCGGCGGCAACCTCGCGTACGTCGTCCTTGAAGCGGCGCAGGGAGGACATGACGCCTTCGTGAACCACGACGCCGTCGCGCACGATGCGCACCTGCGCGTTGCGGCTGACCTTGCCGTCCTGCACATAGCAGCCGGCGACCGTGCCCGCGCCCGTAATCTTGTAGACCTGCCGCACCTCGGCGCGGCCGAGATAGACTTCCTTGAACTTGGGAGAGAGCATGCCCTTCATGGCCGCTTCCATCTCGTTGATGCAGTCGTAGATGACGCGGTACATGCGCATGTCCACGTTCGCGCGCGCCGCGCTCTCGCGGGCGGCCGGGTCCGGGCGGACGTTGAAACCGACGACGATGGCGTTGGAGGTGGAGGCGAGCATGACGTCGCTCTCGTTGATGGCGCCGACCGCGCTGTGGATGACCTGCACGCGCACCTCGTCGTTGGAGAGCTTCTCGAGGGAGGACTTGACCGCCTCGGCGGAGCCCTTGACGTCCGCCTTGACGATGATGTTGAGCTCTTTGAGCTCGCCCTGCTGGATCTGGGAGAAGAGCTCCTCGAGCGTGACCTTCTGCGCGGCCGGACGGCTCGCGGCTTCCTTCTCCTCGTGCTTCCTCTGCTCCACGAGCTCGCGCGCCATGCGCTCGTCGGCGACGGCGTGGAACCGGTCGCCCGCGCCGGGCACCTCGCCCATGCCGATGATCTCCACCGGCACGGAAGGCCCGGCGGATTCGACTTTTTGCCCCTTCTCATCCGTCATCGCGCGCACGCGGCCCACGGCCGTACCCGCGATGATGACGTCGCCCTGTTTCAGGGTTCCGTTCTGGATAAGCAGCGTCGCCACAGGGCCACGGCCCTTGTCCAGCCGCGCCTCGATGACCGTGCCGGAGGCGGCGCGGTTCGGGTTGGCCCTCAGTTCCCGCATTTCGGCGGTGAGAATGACCATCTCCAGAAGGCCCGCGATGCCCTCGCCGGTCTTGGCGGAGATACGGGAAACGACGGTCTCGCCGCCCCATTCCTCGGCCACGAGGCCGTACTCGGTGAGCTGCTGCAGGATGCGGTCCGGGTTCGCGTTCGGCTTATCCATCTTGTTGATGGCGACGAGGATGGGGATGCCGGCCGCCTTGGCGTGGTTGATGGCTTCGATCGTCTGCGGCATGATACCGTCGTCCGCGGCGACCACGAGGATGGCGATGTCGGTGATCATCGCGCCGCGGGCGCGCATGGAGGTAAATGCCTCGTGGCCGGGCGTATCGAGGAAGGTAATGAGGTTGTCGTTAATTTTTACGCGGTAGGCGCCGATGTGCTGCGTGATGCCGCCCGCCTCGCCCTCGGCCACGTTGGAGGAGCGGATCTTGTCGAGGAGGGAGGTCTTGCCGTGGTCGACGTGGCCCATGACCACGACCACCGGGTCGCGGCGCACGAGGTCCTTCTCCGCGTCCGCGGACTCGTCGATGAGGCGCTCCTCGATGGTCACGATGACCTCTTTTTCGACCTTGCAGCCGAGCTCCATCGCGACGAGCGCGGCGGTGTCGTAATCGATGACCTGGGAGAGGGAGGCCATGACGCCCATCTTCATGAGCTGTTTGACGACCTGCGCGCCGGTCTTCTTCATGCGGCTGGCCAGTTCGCCCACGCCGATCTCGTCCGGGATGAGGACCTTGAGCGGCGTTTTCTTGGCGATCTCGAGCTGAAGGCGGCGCATCTTCTCGCGCTCCTCCTGCTGGCGCTTGCTGCTGAAATTCCCGCCGCGGCGGGGCGTATTCTGGTTCTTGAACTTTTCCTTGCCCTGCTGCATGCGGCTGGCGCGCTCGGGGGCAAGCTGCTCCAGACGCTCGTCATAGCGGGCGAGGTTGACGTTTCCGGTCTTGCGGGTGTCCACGACCTTTTTCTGGGGTACCCGGGAAACGCGCGAGGCGGGCGAAGCCTGAGGCGCCTGCTGCTGGGCGGCGGGCTGCTTCGCGGGCTGCTGCTGCGGACCCTGGCGGGGCGCAG
>DAOPLW010000020.1:0-9945 GCA_035391945.1 Oscillospiraceae bacterium
CCCCGCCGCTCCGGCGGCTTGGCCCGCAGGGCGGAAAGACCCTCCAGCGCCTCGCGGCGCAGGGCGTTGATGGCGGAGACCGGGAGCGCCAGGTCGGGTTCGACATAGGCGCGCACGCCCTGGCAGTCGTAGGGCGTGCCGCCCGTCTTTTTCAGATGCGTCTCAAAATCGGCGTCGCGCAGGGAGCGCATGCGCGCCTCCTCCGGCACGGGGCCGGACACCGCGAAGAGATGCCCCTGCTCGTCCTGCGCGGCCACCTGCACCGGTTCGTGCTTCTGCGCGAGGGCGTAGAAGCGGACGGGGACGCGCGGCGCCTCGCGGTTCATGTAGCGGTTTCGCACCTCGGAGAAGAGCGCCGTCGTGTCCGGCGCCTCCTCGCGCACGCCGAACATCTCCGGGCCCTTTTCGCCCCGGTAGTAGGCGTCGGTAAATCCCTGGCGGGAGAAGGCGTCCGAGAGGCGGCGCAGCTCCGCCTCCGTCGGCTCGCGTTTTTCGCGGATGGCGGCGGCATAGACGGCCGTGACGATCGCCACGTACTCCGGGCGCTTCATGCGTCCCTCGATCTTGACGCATGCGACCCCCATCTCCTCGAGCTCGCGCATATGCCCGGCGAGGGACATGTCCTTGAGGCTCAGGGGGTGGGCGTCCGGCCGCAGGCCCCAGCCGTACGCCATGCGGCAGGGCTGGGCGCACAGGCCCCGGTTCCCGCTCCGGCCGCCGATGACGGAGGAGAAATAGCACTGCCCCGAGTAGCACATGCAAAGAGCGCCGTGGACGAAGACCTCGATCTCGATGGGCGAATGCGCGCAGATGTGCGCGATCTGGTCGCGCGAGAGCTCGCGCGAGAGGACCGCGCGCGTCATGCCGAGGTCCGCGGCGAGTTTCACGCCGTCCAGGTTGTGGAGCGTCATCTGCGTGGAGGCGTGGATGGGCAGGTCCGGCGCGCTCTGGCGGATCATTCGCGCCGCGCCGAGATCCTGAACGAGGACGGCGTCAAGGCCCGTCCGGCTGGCCAGCGCGATGGCCTCCGCCGCGCCGGGGAGTTCCCTGTCGGAAAGGAGGGTATTCATGGTGAGGTAGACCTTCGCGCCCCGGATGTGGCAATACGAAACCGCCGCCACGAATTCCTCCTGCGAGAAATTTTTGGCGTTGCGGCGCGCGTTATAGTCGCCGAATCCCAGATAGACCGCGTCCGCGCCGCTCTGCACGGCGGCGGTGACGGCTTCGGGCGACCCGGCGGGGGCGAGAAGCTCGAGCATGTGAAATCTCCGTTATTTCTTTTCCTGCTTGTCCTGCTGGAGGCGGAAGATCTCCCGGCGGGCCTCGGAGAGCTCCTGCTTGGCGCGCGTGGCCTCGTCGAGGTAGTCCTTGAGCTGGCTGCGCAGGTTTTCAGCCGCCTCCGTGGCCTTGTAGTATTCGTCCGAGGTGTTCATGGCGGCGAGCACGGCCGCGTCCACGAGCGACGCATGGGACTCCTTCATGATCTCGTCCATTTTCTGGTCCACATGCGCGCCGATCTTTCGGACGTAGCTCTCCGGCTCCTCCGCGACGATCGTGTAGTCCCTGCCGGCGATGCTGACCGTAATGCGGTTTTTCATTGTGGGGGGCCTCCTCACCTGTTAAATTCCTAATGCTTTATTGTACCATAGAGAAACGGGAAATGAAACAACACGCCGCGAAAATTTACATTTTTCGCCCTCTTTCGTTTCCCCCTTTGCAGGGGCGGGATTTTGTGGTAGACTTACTGATAACAAATCGGGACAAACGGAGGCCTCACCATGCCGGAAAAGCGCTTCATCCTGCCGGCCGCCGCCGCGCTGACGCTGCCGCGCGAAGCGGCGGAGCGGCTCGTCCGGTCGCGCGACGGGGCGGCGGCGCTCTTGTATTTACATATTTTGCTGAAAGACGGCGCGCTCTCCGAAACGGAGGCCGCGTCCGTGCTGCACCTCGGCCCGGCGGCCCTCCGGGAGGCCGAGGCGCAGCTTGTCGCCCTGGGCCTGCTGCAGAAGGACGAGTCCGCCGGGGCGCCCGCGCCGGAAACGCCCGACGCGCCGCCGGAGTATACGAGCGAGGACATCGCCCGGGAAATGGAGAGCGCCTCGGCCTTTCCCGCGCTGGTGCGCGAGACGCAGCGCAGGCTCGGGAAGCTCCTTTCGCCGGGGGAACTCAAGGCGCTCTATGAGATTTACGACTACCTCTCCCTGCCGGCGGAGGTGGTGATTCTGCTTGTCACCTACTGCGACGAGGAGAGCCGCCGGCTCCACGGACCGGCGCGCCCGCCGCGCCTGCCGGACATCCGCAGGGAGGCCTACCGCTGGAAGCGCGCCGGGGCGGACACGCTCGCGGGCGCTTCCGAGCACCTCCGGCGGCTCGAGGAGCGGCGGAGCGGCTACGCTTCACTCATGGAGGTCGTGGGCCGGACCGGCCGCGAGCCGGCCGCCGCCGAACGGAGGTATCTCGACGCGTGGGAGGACATGGGCTTTTCCGCGGACGCGGTCTCCCTCGCTTACGACAAGACCGTTCTGAAAAAGGGCGAGCTGAGCTGGCCGTATCTCAATTCCATCCTCAGAAGCTGGCATGCCAAGGGGCTCCACACGCCCGCGGAGATCGCCTCCGGCGACCGGCCGCCGGTTCCCGGGCGTCCGGAGGCTCCGCAGGAGGAAACGTGCGGGCGCGAGGCGGTCAGCCGCCTGCGCGAACTGCTCAAACGCGGGGAAGAGAACTGACTGCGAGGTGAAAGACCGTGCCCTATGACGGAAAGCTGCTCCGGCAGGCGCAGAATCTTTTGGCGGACGAGCGCGCCGCGGAAGCGGCGCGGCGCGACGCGCGGCGCCGCGAGATCTACCGCCGCCTGCCGCGGGTCGCGGAGATCGACGGGGAGCTGCGCAATACGGTGCAGGAGATCATCGCCGCAGCCTTCGACCGCGGCACGGACCCGGGACCCGCGATCGCGGTGCTCCGCGAGCGGAACCTAGGCGCGCAGTCCGAGCGCGCGGCCCTGCTCGAGGCCGCCGGCGTCAAACCGGACGCGCTGGAGGAGGGCCCCTTCTGCCGGCGCTGCAACGACGCCGGCTTTCGCGGCGGCGTCATGTGCGAGTGCCTGAAAAAACACTATGCGAGGCTCCAGATCGCCGCGCTCTCGAATCTTCTCGGGCTCGGGGATCAGAGTTTCGACAGCTTCGATATCGAATACTACGACGAGCGCGTGTGGCCGGATCGGGGCGCCTCCCCGCGCGAAAACATGGAGCTCATCTACCAGCACTGCCGCGCCTACGCGAAAAAATTCAACGGATACATCCTCAGGAACCTGCTTTTTTCCGGCGGCACGGGTCTGGGCAAGACCTTCCTTTCCGCCTGCATTGCGCGCGAGGTGGCAAACCGCGGCTTCTCCGTGGTCTACGACAGCGCCGGCGAGATTTTTGCGCGCTTCGAGGCGCAGAAGTTCGACCGCGCGGGTGAGGACGGCCTCGCCGCCCGGGACGAAACGCGCCGATATTTGAACTGCGATCTTCTCATCGTGGACGACCTCGGCGCGGAGATGACGACGAGCTTCGTCCAGGCGGCGCTCTACACGCTGGTGAACACCCGGCTCATGCAGGACCGGCGGACGGTCATTTCGACAAATCTCTCCATGCAGGATATCCGCCGCCGGTACAGCCCGCAGATCGCCTCGCGCCTGGCGGGCGAATACGAGGAGATGCTCTTCTTCGGGGACGATATCCGGCTGAAAAAGAAACCGTAAAAAAGCGCCCCGGCCGTCGGCCGGGGCGCTTTTTTACGCTGGAAGGGCGTTCTACTCTCTTTTCCGGACCCACCGCGTCACGCAGGCCGCGCCGCGGCCGAGGATGTCGATGCCCATGGCGAGCCAGACGCCCCAGAGCCCGAGCCCGGTCCGAAAGACGAAAAGGAGCGCCAGCGGCACGCGCAGGCCCCACATGGAGACCAGGCACATCACGGCCGGGAACTTGGTGTCCCCCCTCCCGCGCAGCGCGCCGGAGAGGATGATGGAGACCGCGAAGACGGGCTCGATCCACGAGATGAGCCGCAGGAGCCCCGCCGCCTCACGGGCGACCGCGGGGTCGTTCGTAAAGAGCGAGGAAAGCGGCACGGAGAAGAGGTTTAAGGCCGCGCCGGTAAGGGTGCACAGAAGAAAACCCGCGCCGGCGGAGAGAAAGCCGTAGCTGCGCGCCTCCCGGTGCTCGGCGGCGCCGACGGACTGCCCGACGAGGGCCGTCGCGGCGGCGGAGATGCCGTAGGCGGGGAGGTAGCAGAGCGCCTCGGCCGTCACGGCCACATGGTTGGCCGCGAGGGCGGCGGTGCCGAGCGTCGCGACGACGCGCGTGACGAAGACCTGCCCGAGGTTCAGGGACGCGCGCTCCAGGGAGGTCGGAAGCCCCAGCGAGAAGGCCCGGCGCAGGATCGCGCCATCGGGCCGAAAGGACTCGCTCCGCCGGATCTGGAAGACGTTCTCGCGCTGGAAGAGGCACAGGAGCAGCGTCAGACCGCCCGCCGCGTTCGCGAGCGCCGTGGCGAGGGCAGCGCCGCCCACGCCCATGCCCGCGCCGGGCATCGTAAAGCCGCCGAAAAGCACGACCTCGCGCGTCGGGAAAATGAGAAAGTAGTTGAGCACGACGTTTAGGAGGTTCGCGCCGACGTCCACCACGAGCGGGAGCCGGGTGTTCCCCATGCAGCGGAAGCAGGCGCCGAAGACGTTGAGGCACGAGAGGAAAGGGACCCCCAGCGACCAGAAGAAGAGATAGCTCCGCGCGCCCGGAAGGACGTCCGCCCCCGCGCCGAGCCAGAAAGGCAAAAAGTGGGACAAGGACGCAAGGAGAAGCCCCAGAAGGCCGCCGCAGAAGAAGGCCGCGGAGACCGACTGGCGCAGCACCGCGCGCGTGCGCTCGACCTCCCGCGCGCCGACGCCCTGCGCCACCTGCACGGAGAAACCGACCGCGGCGCCCATGAGAAGTCCGCCTGTGAGCCAGGCGAGCGTGATGTTGACCGAGACGGCGGCCGTCGCCGCCGGCCCGAGGGAACCGACCATGGCGGTGTCCACGAAGCTCGTGAGCGTGAGGAGGATCTGCTCGAGGATGGAGGGCCAGGCCAGCGCGAGCATGACGCCCACCCGCCGGCGCGTGCTGCCGGCGGGCGTATAGACAGGCGCTTCGGGCATGAAAGTCACCTAGATTCCTGTGAAATCGAAGGCGGGAACGAAGGCTTCGTCCGCGGCGCCGGTCCCCTGCGTGTAGCCGTCGGTGATGCCGCAGGCGGCCATGTAGCCGCAGGCGGCGCGGTACTCCCCCGCCGTGATCCTTCGGCCGAGCCCGAGCGCTTCCGCGTTTGCCAGGGGCGTAAACTGCCGCATGAGAGAAAAGAGCACCGTCCCCGGGGGAAACGAGGCGACAAAGTCGATGACCCGTTTGGTATCCGGGAGCTGCCCGGGGAGCATCAGATGGCGGATGAGAACACCGCGCCGCAGGAGGCCTTCCCCGTCCAGTTCATAGGGCCCCGTCTGCCGGACCATTTCGAGGATGGCCGCGCGCGCGACCTCGGGGTAGTCCGCCGCACGGCTGCACCGGAGCGCCAGATCGGCGTCCGCGTATTTGAGGTCGGGCAGATAGACCTGCACGTGCCCCTCCAGGCGCCGGAGGGTCTCGATGCGCTCGTAGCCGCCGGTGTTCCAGACCACGGGAATGCCCGGTGCGCTCTCGAGGGCCTCGAGGATCGCGTCGGTGAACTGCGTGCCGGTCACAAGGTCGAGGCAGGAAGCGCCTTCCGCCTCGAGCGCCCGGAAGATTTCCCGCAGGCGCGAAACGGATACGGGCTTTCCCGCGCCCAGCGTACTGATCTCATGGTTCTGGCAGAAGCCGCAGCGCAGCGTGCAGCCGGAAAAAAAGACCGCGCCCGCGCCGCGTTTCCCCGTGAGGCACGGCTCCTCCCAGAGATGGAGCCCCGCCCGCGCGAGGACGGGTAAAAGCGGCTGGGAGCAGAAGCCGCCGGCCGTCTCCTCCGTGCGCTCCGCGCCGCAGTTGCGCGGACAGAGACGGCAGATCATGCTCCCCCGCCCATCCGGCCCGCGTCCGGCGCGTCCGGTCCGCCTTCGGACGCCGCCCCGGCGGCGTCTTCCGCGGCGCGCTCTTTGAGCCGGCGGCGGAAATCCGGGCCGAGGTTTCCCTCCATCCAGTGGCGGCGGCACAGGCCGATGTATTTGTCGTTCGAGCCGAGCACCACCTGCGCGCCCTCCTTGAGGACGTTCCCCTCCTCATCGAAGCGGGCGTTGAAGGTGGCCTTCCGGCCGCACCAGCAGATGGTTTTGACCTCCTCGATCTTGTCCGCCATGACGAGGAGCTCCGCGCTCCCCGGGAAGAGCTCGCCCTTGAAATCCGCGCGCAGGCCGTAGCAGATGACCGGCACGTCCAGATCGTCCACGAGGTGCACGAGATAGCGCACCTCCTCCCTCGTGAGGAACTGCGCCTCGTCCACGATGATGCAGGCGTGTTTTTTTGCCGCCCCGTCGGTAAGCTCGTGAAAATAGATGCAGGGATAGGAGAGACCCATGCGGCTCGTGACGACGCGGTCGCCGTCGCGCTGGTCCACCTGGGGCTTGACGAGCAGCGCCTCCTGTCCCCTCTCGCGGTAGTTGTACCAGACCATGAGAGCGTTGGCCGATTTGCTCGAGCCCATCGCGCCGTAGCGGAAATAGAGTTTCGCCATGTTTTCCAGTCCTTTCGGAAAGGGTTCTATCTGATGCGCGAAAAGACCGCGCCGTCGAAGGCGCGCTGCGCCGAGGAGAGCGGATAGCGCCCCCGCACTTCCGCCGCGGACGCCCAGACCCATTCCCGGGGGAGCTCGTCCGCGGTTTCGACGAGAAGCGCCGCCATATGCCATTCCAGATGCGTGAAGACGTGTTTCGCGGTCCCGCCGGGGGCTGTGGAGAGAGGCGAAATGCCCCAGGCGGCAAGGGCGTCCTGGCCGCGCGGCGCGTGCGGATATTCCCACAGACCCGCGAGGAGCCCTTTTTCAGGCCGCCGGCGCAGCGCCACGCGGCCGTTTCGGAAGAGGAGATAGACCGTCCGCTCCTCGATGCGCCGGGGCTTTTTCGGGGGCCTCACCGGAAGCTCGGTCTCGCGCCCGAGGAGATGCGCCCGGCAGAAGTCCCGCGCGGGACACGCGCCGCACTGCGGCGCGCCGTTCGGAAGGCACACCGTCGCGCCGAGCTCCATGAGCGCCTGGTTGTAGTCGCCCGGCCGGCCGAGCGGCATGAGCGCGAGGAGCCGGGCGCGGATTTCCTTTTTTGTCGCGGGCAGGGAGACGTCCGCTTCCGAGGCCAGGAGCCGCGCGCACACGCGCAGCACGTTCCCGTCCACCGCCGGAACCGGCACGCCGAAAGCGATGGAGGCGACGGCGCCGGCCGTATATTCCCCAACGCCGGGGAGCGTGAGGATCTCCTCATAGGTCTCGGGGAAGCGGCCGCCGAAATCTTCCGTGATCCGGCGCGCGGCCTTCTGAAGGTTCCGCGCGCGGCCATAGTAGCCCAGACCCTGCCAGAGGCGCAGAAGCTCCTCCTCCGAGGCTGCGGCAAGGTCCGGAAGCGTCGGCAGCGCGCGCAGGAAGCGTTCGTAATAGGAGAGCACGGCCGCCACCCGCGTCTGCTGGAGCATGAGCTCGGAGACGAGCACGCGATACGCCGTGGGATCGCTCCGCCAGGGCAGGTCGCGCTTGTTTTCGCCGTACCAGACGAGAAGAGGAATTGTGAGCCGATCCAGCGCGTCCATGCGGCGCCCCCCTCCGGGAAAAAAATAAAAACACGCGCGGCGGGAACTTTTTAGCCCGCCACACCGTCCAAACCAGATGGAGTTGTGGACTCAATCACGATGGTGACCCGGTTCGGCAGGCACACGATGCTCTCGCCGTTTCGGGAGATGGCGCCCTGGCGGACGCAGTCCTTGCCCGGACAGGCGCTTTCCAGCACGCTGATGGTCCCGTTTTCCAC
The DNA here is from genome assembly GCA_035391945.1 of Oscillospiraceae bacterium. Classification (GTDB taxonomy): domain Bacteria; phylum Bacillota; class Clostridia; order Oscillospirales; family Oscillospiraceae; genus DAOPLW01. The sequence goes on from DAOPLW010000020.1 coordinate 7,994, forward strand.
GTGGAGCGTCATGGGATACGGCAGGTCGGAAAGCGCGATGTCCCGCGCCTCGCCGGAGAGCGAGACGGTAAGGACCTCCACGCCGTTTACCGAGACGACGGCGGTCCCTCCGGCGGCGCTGCGCGCCGGCAGGAGAAGAACAGAGAGCGCGGCGAGAAGGAGCACCGCCGCGACGGCGACCGCGTCGCCGCGCCGAAAACCGCGCCGTTCCATACCCCGCGCCCTCCTTTTGAAATCTAACTGCAAGCATACCACACTCCCCCGCTCCCGCGCAAGCGCGCGCTTCCAAAATTGAGGGATTGCAAACCGCTCCTTTTTCTGATAAAATGACTTTTGCGTTATTGGACGCGGCGCACCGTAGGGCCGGCTGCGGTGTGGCCTGTCGCGCATCTGGAAAGGATTGGTCAAACGCGATGGATAGAAAATCGGCCGCCGCACAGAAGGAAGATGCGGCGCTCAGCAAGATACTGGCGATCTTCGGGGGCGCCTGTGTCGTGGAAATCCTGCTGCTGATTGTCAACCGTTTTTACGGCGACGTCGGCACGTTTCTCCCCACATACTACGCATTGCGCGCGGTGCGGTATCTCGCGCTTGCGGGCGTGGCGCTCGGCGTGCTCTTCGCCCTCCTGCGGCGCAAGGCGAAGGGTTTCTGGCTGGGCGTCGGGGTCGCTGTTTCCTGCGCGGCGGCGTTCGCCGCGGTCCTCTTTATCGACTGGATGTATCCCTACGGCGCGCAGTACCTCTGCGTGGTGGTGCCGGTCGCGGCGCTTCTGGGGATCGTATATTACATCTATCAGCTCGAATTTTTCGTCTGCGCGGCGATGGAAGCCGTCTCCCTGGCGGCGCTGTGGGCCGTGCGCCGAAGCGCGGCGCCGCTCGCGAATGCGCGCATTCTCGCCGTCGCGGTCGTCGCGGCGCTGCTCATCGCCGCGGCCGTGGGCTTTTCGCTCCTGCTCAAGTCGCGCGGAGGCCGACTGACGCGGAAAAAGAGTGCGCCGGTGATTTTCCCCGCGAGGACCGACTACCGTCTCATCCCCGTCTCCGGAGCGCTCGGCCTCGCGGCGCTTGCGCTGGGCCTTTTCGCAGGCCCGGCGGTGGCGATGTACGCGATGATCTGTCTGGCCGCGTATCTGTTTGTTCTGGCGGTATATTTTACCGTCAGGCTCATGTGAAAAAACGACCGTGCGGACGCAGGAGGAGCTTCCTCCTGCGTCCTTTTTCCCTTTTTGGCATGTTTGGGCAGTTGAAATGTACATAAATTTGAGATACAATAACCATCTGTAATTCGCAAAGGGGGCATTGCCACCGCCATGCGGCTCAAAGTAGGCATTGACATCGGCAGCACGACCGCCAAGGTCGTGGTGCTTGACGAACAGAACACGCTTTTATTCCGCTCGTATACCCGCCATTATTCCCGCGTGCGGGAGGTGACGTGCGAGATCCTGCATTCCATCGAGAATCTCCTCACCGGCCACGAGCTGCGCCTTCTTGTCACGGGCTCGGCCGGCCTCGGCGTCGCCAAGGCCAGCGGCCTGGACTTCGTGCAGGAGGTCTACGCCACGGCGGAGGCCGTGCGCGTGTACATACCGGATACCGATGCCGTCATCGAGCTTGGCGGCGAGGACGCGAAGATCATCTTCTTCGGCGGCGCGCTTGAGGAGCGCATGAACGGCTCCTGTGCCGGCGGCACGGGCGCCTTCATCGACCAGATGGCCACGCTCATGAACGTGGACGTGGCCGAACTCGACCGGCTCGCCTTGAAGCACGAGAAAATATACCCCATCGCTTCGCGCTGCGGGGTCTTCGCCAAGAGCGACATCCAGCCGATCCTCAACCAGGGCGGCCGCCGCGAGGACGTGGCGGCCTCCATTTTCCAGGCCGTCGTGGACCAGACGATCGCGGGGCTCACGCAGGGCCGCGAGCTGGCGGGAAAGATCGTCTTTCTCGGGGGT